>MGUO01000054.1:861-2199 GCA_001800015.1 Elusimicrobia bacterium RIFCSPHIGHO2_02_FULL_57_9 | reverse complement strand
TGGCCAAGGTCGCCCCCGGCCGGGAAAAGAAAAGGGTTTTTCTGAGCAACTCGGGCAGCGAAGCGGTCGAAGGCGCGGTTAAGCTCGCCCGCTACTCAACCGAACGCCCCCATTTAATCGCCTTTGACGGCGCCTTTCACGGGCGCAGCTACGCGGCCATCACGCTCCCGGCCAGCAAGGGTAAATACAGGACCGGCTTCGGTCCATTGCTGCCCGAAGTCACGCACCTGCCCTATGACGACCCTTATCGCGGCGTCGACGCGGTCGCGGCGGCCCAATATCTTTTTGAGGCGAAAGTTGCGCCAGAGGAAATCGCGGCGGTGTTTATAGAGCCTATTCAAGGAGAAGGAGGCTATATAATGCCACGCCCGCAGTTCCTGCGGGCGTGGCGAGATATTTGCGATGAGCACGGCATGCTCCTGGTCTTTGATGAAATCCAGTGCGGCGTGGGCCGCACCGGCAAAATGTGGGCCGCGGATTATTTCGGCGTCGAGCCCGATATACTGCTGAGCGCCAAGGGCCTCGGCTCGGGGTTGCCGATAGGGGCCATAATCGCCAAGGAAAAAATCATGACCTGGCCGCGCGGCTCGCACGGCTCGACTTTCGGCGGCAATCCGCTATCCTGCGCCGCGGCCCTGGCCACCTTGGACTTGGTTGAAAGCGAACTTTGCGCCAACGCCGCCAAGATGGGCGAACGCCTGCTTGCCGGCTTGCGCCGCCTGCAGAATAAACATGAAAGCATCGGGGACGTTCGCGGCGCGGGCCTGATGATCGGCGTTGAATTCGTTAAAAACCGCAAGAGCAAGCAGCCAGACCACGAACTGGTGGTTAAACTGGAGCAAGCAGCCTTTCGCAAGGGACTTCTCCTTCTTTCCTGCGGCAAATCCGTGATCCGCGTGGCCCCCCCCCTGGTGCTTAACGCCTACGACGTGGACACGGGGCTGTCCATACTCGACGAATGCTTATCCGAACTGCGCTGACGCTGCTTCTGGCCTTCTGCGCCGCCGAGGATTTCACGTCGTTCGCGTCCTTGGTCGACACCATGCATAACGATTTAAGCGACACGGCCCGCCAAGCCGCGGCCATCGGCTTGCTGGATTTCCCCGAGCAGGGCGCGTTGGATCTCATCGAGGAATACGCCAAAACCGAGCAAGGGACGCATGTGCGCAAGGCCGTTTATGAGGCCATCGCCTCGGCGCCCGCTCATAAGGACAATGCGCAAGCCACCTTGATTTTATCCCGGGTTCTAGCGGAAGATTCCAGCGCGGAAGTCAGAATGGCAGCTCTGCAGGGCCTTGAGGCCCGGCGGGATAAGCGCGCCCTAAACGGACTAAGAGA
>MGUO01000054.1:0-837 GCA_001800015.1 Elusimicrobia bacterium RIFCSPHIGHO2_02_FULL_57_9 | reverse complement strand
GCAAATCCGCAAGCGTGCCAAGAAAGCCTATGCGGCCCTGCTGGCCTATCGTCCTCCCAAAATTGAGGAGCCGCCCAAGCCCAAAAAGGGAAAGAAACCATCTCAGTATAACGCGGTCAAGGGAAAGGACCGCTGCGGCGGCGATAACGGCTGGTGCCAATGCAGCAACGGCCCCATCACCACCAAGGCCCGCTGCATCCCCAAGGCCGATTGCCTTTTCAGATACGAGAACACCTACCGCCACCAGGGCTACACCTGCACTTGGGACAGCATCAGCCTCGAAGAATAACGGCTTCTTTTTTTATAAAATAGGCGCATGGCCGCCACGCTAGACACCAAACAAATCATTTACTCCATGCAGGAAGTCGGGCGCATCCATCCCCCGAAAAAGCAGGTTCTCAAGGACATCTGGCTTTCCTTTTATTACGGCGCCAAAATAGGCGTGCTGGGCGATAACGGCAGCGGCAAGAGCACGCTTTTGCGCATCATGGCCGGTAAGGACTCGGACTACGTGGGCAAAATCACCATGTCCAAGGGCTATAGCGTGGGGCTTCTGGAGCAGGAACCTGATCTCGATAAAAGCAAAACAGTCAAGGAAATAGTTTCGCAAGGCGCGGCCGAGACCATGAAGCTGCTTAAAGATTACGAAGAGATCAACGAAAAACTCGCCGGCGACCTGATCCCCGAGGAAATGGAAAAGCTCATGAATAGGCAGGGGGCCTTGCAGGAGAAAATAGACGCCTGCAACGCCTGGGAAATCGACAATAAGCTGGAACTCGCCATGGACGCCTTGCGCTGTCCCCCGAGCGACCAATCGGCGGCTCAGCTCTCCGGTGG
>MGUO01000053.1:11928-12463 GCA_001800015.1 Elusimicrobia bacterium RIFCSPHIGHO2_02_FULL_57_9 | reverse complement strand
GGACATTCTTGCCGACGGCTGGACTGCGGTGACGCGCGACGGCGGCTGGGCCGCACATTTCGAGCATACCGTGGCGTTGACGGAGGAGGGGCCGGAGATTCTGACCCTCCCGCATTAAGATGATGGCCAAGGAGGATAAAATTGAAGTAGAGGGAAGCATCGTGGAGGCTTTGCCCAATGCGATGTTCCGGGTAGAGATTCCGCCGGGCAAGATCATCCTGGCGCATATCTCAGGCAAGATGCGCATGCATTATATAAAAATACTGCCCGGTGACAAGGTCAAGTTGGAGCTGTCGCCTTACGATCTGACGCGCGGGCGCATTATATTCCGGGAATAGAAACTATATGAAAGTCAGAGCCAGCGTAAAACCGATTTGCCAGAAGTGCAAAATTATAAAACGCCGAAGGGTCGTGCGCGTATTATGCTCGAACCCGAAGCATAAACAGAGACAGGGGTGATGAAATGGCGCGTGTAGCCGGGGTAGATTTGCCGAAAAATAGAAGGATCGACGTGGCTTTGCGGTATTTATACGGC
>MGUO01000053.1:9780-11898 GCA_001800015.1 Elusimicrobia bacterium RIFCSPHIGHO2_02_FULL_57_9 | reverse complement strand
CGGGGCCGTTGATCCCGCCACTCGAGTCAAGGATTTGACCGAAAGCCAGGTTGGTTTGCTGAACAATTTGTTGAGCAAGGAATATAAGGTGGAGGGCGAGCTGCGCCGCGAGGTGCAAGCCAATGTTCAACGGCTTTATGAAGTCAATTGCTACCGGGGCGTGCGCCACCGTAGAAATCTTCCCGTGCGCGGGCAGCGCACGCGCACAAACGCCCGGACTCGCCGCGGCCGGCGCAAGACGGTCGGCGCCGGGAAGGCGGCCGAGAAGCCCGCGGCAAAGGTGTAGAGAGATCAAACGAGGAGTAAGTATGGCAGATGAAAAAGAAGCAGCATCCCGCAAGCCTCAGGCCGCGGGCGCGAAAAAGAAGAATTGGAAGTCCTTGACCTTCGCTAAGGTACACATTCAATGTTCTTTCAATAACACGATCGTATCTCTGAGCGATGACCGGGGCGACGTGCTGGCCTGGGCCTCTGCCGGCGGCAGCGGATTTCGCGGCACTAAGAAAGGCACGCCCTTCGCCGCCGGCGTGACATCCGGCAAGGTGGCCAAAAGGGCGCTTGAACTGGGTGTTAAGCAGGTCGCGATTTTTATCCGAGGACCGGGGCCGGGCCGGGAAACAGCCGTGCGGTCATTGGGCAATTCCGGCTTGATGATCGTCGCTTTAAAAGACGTGACGCCGCTTCCCCACAACGGATGCCGGCCCCCTAAAGCCAGGAGAGTATAAGCATGTCCAGATACACGGAGTCGGTTTGCAAATTGTGCCGCCGGGAACAGATGAAGCTGTTCCTTAAGGGAGATAAGTGCTACGCCAAGTGCGTGTTTGAAAAGCGCCCTACTACCCCCGGCATGGCTAAACCCCAGCGCGGCAAGCCCTCGGCTTACGCCATACGCTTGCGCGAAAAGCAGAAGCTGCGTCGTTTTGTCTCCTTGAATGAAAGGCCCTTTGAGCGCTTGGTGGCGTCCGCTTCCAAGAGGCCCGAGGCATCGGGAGAATTCCTGCTGCGTTCTCTGGAAATGCGGCTGGACAACGTGGTCAGAAGAACAGGCTTGGCGACTTCGCTTAAAACCGCGCGTCAACTCGTGCTGCACAATCACGTCAAGATTTCCGGGCAGACCGTCAATATTCCTTCTTACGGAGTGAAAGCGGGCGACGTTATTTCGCTTGCCCCGAAGCTTAAGGAAAACGTCGGCGTCAAGTTGAGCCTGGATACGGCGAAAAGGTTGAACAACCGCCCCAGCTTCCTTGAGTTCGACGAAGTCGAACTCAAGGCCAAGGTGACCCGAATGCCTGAACGGGCGGAAATGTCCTTTCCGGTGACAGAGCAGCTGATCATCGAATATTATTCTAAATAAGGATTCGAGAGGTACTAAAAGCTATGGCTTATAAAGAACTGATTATGCCGCAAAAACTCAGCGTGGATGAAAAGACGATGGCGGAGAACTACGCCAAATTCGTCGCCGAGCCTTATGAGCGGGGTTATGGCCACACGGTCGGCAACGCCTTGCGCCGCGTGCTTCTCTCCAGCCTTGAGGGAGCGGCGGTGATCGCCGTGCGCGTTGGAAAAGCGCATCACGAATACGCGACCATATCCGGGGTCAAGGAGGATGTCATGAACATTCTCTTAAACCTTAAGAAGCTGCGCGTCAAGCTTTTCTCAAACGGCCCCGAGACGGTGTATCTGTCCGCCAACAAGGAAGGCGCGGTAACTGCAGCTAAGATACAGGGTAATTCCAACGTCGAAGTGGTCAATTCCGATCTGGTGATCGCGAATCTTGAGGCGGGCGGCAAGCTGGACATGGAGATCGAGATCTCCAAAGGCCGCGGCTATGTTCCCGCCGAGGAATTGCGGGCGCAAAGCCATTGGCCCGCGGGCTTCTTGCCCGTTGACGCCTTGTTTTCGCCGGTGATCAAGGTGCATTATGACGTGGAAAACGCGCGCGTGGGCCAGGTCACGGACTATGACCGTCTGATTCTGGAAATTTGGACCGATGGTTCTCTTAACCCCGCCGAAGCGCTGATTCAGGCTTCGAAACTGCTTCGAGAGTCATTGAACATTTTCATTCCGGAAGAAGAGGTCGCAGCGTCCCAGGAAGCCGGCTATGTGGAAGGCGGGGGC
>MGUO01000053.1:0-9761 GCA_001800015.1 Elusimicrobia bacterium RIFCSPHIGHO2_02_FULL_57_9 | reverse complement strand
TCACATGGACTCCAAGCTCAAGGAAATCCTGACCCAGCCTATCGAAATGATCGAGCTTTCTTCACGGGCCTCCAATTGCCTTAAGGTCGCGCGGATCAAGACCATCGGCGAGCTGGTTTCCAGGCGAGACGAGGAGCTCTTGGCCGTCAAGAATTTCGGCAAGAAATCTCTCGATGAGATCAAGGACCGCCTCAAGGATATGGGGCTTTCCTTGGGCATGCAGGTGGGGACTATCACGGCGGCTTAAGCCCCACGGGAGAGTTAATTTATGGTAAAACAAATGGGCGGCCGCAAGTTGGGGGTGACAAGCTCTCATCGCAGGGCCTTGCTGCGCAACATGGCGACGAGCCTGATTTTGCATGAAAAAGTTGAAACGACCGTGGCAAAAGCCAAGGAATTGCGCCCGTTCGTGGAAAAAATCATCACCCAGGCCCGCCAAGGCAAGCATTATCTGGTGCGCCGCAAGATTCAGGATAAAGTCGTCTATCAAAAGCTATTTGACGTTCTGGCTCCCCGTTACGCGCAGCGTCCTGGCGGGTATATCCGGATCATGCGCTTGGCGCCCCGGGCCAGCGACAACGCGAAACGCGGCTTGATCGCGCTCGTTTCCTGAGATGTTTGATTTCCTGTTCAGCCTTTTCTCCAACGACATGGGCATCGACCTGGGCACGGCCAATACCCTGGTTTATGTCAAAGGTCAAGGCATTGTCCTGCGCGAGCCCTCCGTCGTAGCCATCGACCGGGAAACCCGCCGGGTTTTGGCCATAGGCGCCGAGGCCAAACGCATGCTTGGCCGCACTCCTTCATCCATCGTCGCGGTGCGGCCTTTGAAAAACGGCGTTATCGCCGATTTCGAAGTCACCCAGGAGATGATCAAGTATTTCATCCGCAAGGTTCATAACCGGCGTTCCTTGCTTCACCCGCGCATCGTCATCGGCATTCCTTCAGGAATCACAGAGGTCGAGCGCCGGGCGGTCCAGGAATCCGCCGAACAGGCGGGCGCGCGCGAAGTTTATTTGATCGAAGAACCCATGGCTGCCGCCATCGGCGCTGATTTGCCTATCTCGGAGCCCCATGGGAATTTTATCGTCGACATCGGCGGCGGCACGACCGAGGCAGCGGTTATTTCCTTGGGGGGGCTGGTGGTTTCCAAATCCATCGATATCGCCGGCGATGAGATGGACGAGGCCGTGATGATGCATTTCCGCAGGAAATACAACCTGCTTATCGGCGAGACGACCTCGGAGGACGTGAAAATTCAGATCGGGTCCGTTTTCCCGCTTAAGGAAGAGAAAACCATGGAAGTGAAGGGCCGGGATCAGGCCACCGGCCTTCCTAAGACGGTATTGATCACCTCGGAAGAAGTGCGCCAGGCGCTGATGGAGCCGGTGCAGCTGATTCTGGATGTGATCAAAAACACGCTGGAAGAGACGCCGGCGGAATTGGCTGCGGATTTGGTGGACCGTGGAATTATGTTGGCGGGAGGGGGCTCTCTATTGAGGGGGCTGCCCGATCTGATCAGGCAAGAGACAGAGCTTCCCGTCCATCGCGCCGCGGATCCTTTGAGCTGCGTTGCGATGGGAACAGGCAAGTTTATGGAAGAGCTGGACCACATCATGGACCGGCGTCCTGACTTTGTCACGTCCTATCGCTACCGCGGCTCTTAGCCCGAAGCAGACCCTCGCCGCTTAGTCGCCCCTCGGGGCTTAGTGCACCAGGACATATGCACCGTGAAACTCGAATTTCAAATTATATCTTGATAGCTTTTGGCGTCATAGCTTTGACGCTGCTGTCTATGCCCTTGTCCGCGCCGGTGCGGGCTTTTAAGGCTTGCGCGGTGTATGTCCTCGATCCCATCGCTTTTAACGGCGCTCAGGGGGCGCAGCGCTTGGCGGACATCCCGGTTCATGCCCGCAATTTGCTGGTGGCCGCCATAGAAAATCAGCTGCTGCGCCAGGAGCTTAAGAGCAGCGATTGGACTCGGGCCGAGGTGGAAACGCTTCGGGCCGAAAATGAGAGGCTTAACGCGGCCCTGGGGCTTAAAGTCCGGCTGCCCAGCGCGCCTATCTGGGCCCATGTCATGGAGAGAGACCCGCTGCATTGGTATCGAAGCGTTATGGTTGATGCGGGCGGCGAACAAGGCGTGGCGCTCAACGCTCCCGTACTAGGCTCCTGGGGCGGCCGGCTCGTGGCCTTGGGCAGGGTCATCGAAGTCAGGCCGCAGTCCTCGCTGGTTCGGCTGGTCACCGACGAGCTTTCTTCCGTGGCGGTTTATTTGACCTCGCCCAGCACGCAGACTCCGAAAAACCTGGAAGGCTTGCTTCAGGGGCAGGGCATATCGCGCCTGCTGCTCAATTATCTGCCGCCCGAAGCGGTTCTGGAAAAAGGCGATCTTGTCTACAGCTCGCCGACCAGCGCCACGTTTCCTTCCGATATTTTAGTGGGTGTTGTTTCAAAAATTTTTCCCCGAGACCCCTTCCTGACTTTTCATTCGGTGGAGGTTGAACCGGCGGTAGAGGCTTCGCAGCTTCAAGAAGTCATGATACTTAAAACTCGGCAGGCCCACATGGCATCCCGGACACAATGAATTTTTTGCGCGGCGCAATTTTTTTCCTGACCGCCATGTTGATCCAATGGTGGTGGGCGACCCATTTCTCCTTGGCCGGCCTCGCCCCCCAACTGCTGCTTATTTTAACGGTAGTTGTAGCGGCCAGGCAAGGACCGGTCCGGGCGATGTGCCTGGGATTTGGTTGGGGCCTTTTTTTGGATGTGCTTAACCCTGCCTTATTCGGCGCTAATGCCCTGGCCTTGACCTTGGCAGGCTACGGAACCGGCGCGCTGCGCCGGCTCGTTGACGTAACGGGGCTTGCCCCGCAATGCGTCGTCGTTTTTGGGATGACCTGGGCCTATTTTCTCGCTCTCGGCATGATCGGAGTCGTTTTCGCCAAATACTTTGTTTGGGTAGGCTGGCCGGCATTTCTGTTCGATCCGTTTTACAATTGCCTGACGGCCGGCGTGTTGTTTTTGTTTTGGACCGACCGCCGTGTGGCCAGACGGCTCTTATGATTCAGAACCACCACTTGCTGCTGCCCAGGCTGAATCTCTTGTGGGCGCTCATTTACGGGTCGAGCGCCATTATGGGCCTAAGGTTGGTTGAACTTCAAATTTTGCATAAAGGCGAATACCGCATGGAGGCGGAACGCAACCGCACCCAAATGATTTATCAAACCGCGCCCCGCGGCCGCATCTATGACAGAAATGGTGTGGCGCTGGCCAGCAATCAACCGGCCTTTTCCCTCATCTATCTGCCGGCAGAAGGCAAGGCCTTGGCGGATTTAAAGCCTTTGGCCGAGGATTTGGCCGGTCAGATCAACCAAGCGTCCGCGACCCTTTTGGAAACTTTGCAGCAGGCTGTGAGCGAGAAAACAGCCATCCGCCTGGCTGAAAATCTTCCGTCTCGGACCATGTTCAGGCTTTCAGAACTTAAGACCATTTATCCCGGCGTCGATTTGATCGTGGAAGCGCGCCGTTATTATCCTCTCGGCCGTTTTGCCAGCCATTTAATCGGCTATACGGGCAAGATGGACTCGCGCAGCTGGAAGGAGCTTAAGTCCAAGGGTTATCGCGTTGATTCGCGTATCGGCAAGATGGGCCTGGAAAGCGTGTTTGAACGGCAGCTGCGGGGCATAGATGGCGGCGTGCGCATGGAGGTTGACGCGCAAGGCCGGCTTAAGCGGATTTTGGAGCGCATATTCTGGGAGCCCGGCAGCAATATTTATCTCACCTTGGACGCCAATGTGCAAAAGGCGGCTGATGAGGGCCTGCGAAAATCCGCGACTAATCGCGGCGCCGTTGTGGCTTTGGATCCGCGCAACGGCGCCAT
This sequence comes from Elusimicrobia bacterium RIFCSPHIGHO2_02_FULL_57_9, assembly GCA_001800015.1. Lineage (GTDB taxonomy): Bacteria > Elusimicrobiota > Elusimicrobia > UBA1565 > UBA9628 > O2-02-FULL-57-9. The sequence goes on along the minus strand of MGUO01000053.1, from coordinate 5,878 downwards.
TTTAGCCCTATCCTCGGCTCCCGATTTTGATCCGAATGCCTTATTATCCTCCGATCCCAAATTGGTCAAAGAAACTTTCGCTGGGCTAACCGAGTTTAACCATGCCATAGCCGGAACCTATTCTCCCGGCTCGATTTTTAAGCCGATCGTGGGCGCCGCAGGACTTAATGAAGCGCGTATTGACCCCCAGGAAATCGTGTTTTGCCCTGGCTATTTTGAGTTGGGCAAGCGGATATTTCTCTGCTGGGAGCACAAGGGCCACAAGAAAATGTCCTGGTTCCCGGGCCTGACGCAATCCTGCGACGTCTATTTTTATCATATGGGGCTCAAAACCGGGGGGGCGCTCATCGAAAAATATGCAAAACTTTTTGGACTGGGGGTTAAGACCAATATCGCCTTAAAGGGCGAAAAATCGGGAAATATTTTTGGGCCCGAATCCAGAGCTAAAAGCAGCCGCTCCTGGTGGTATGACGGGGATACGGTTAATTTGTCCATCGGCCAGGGAGAGCTGCTGGTTACGCCCATTCAAATGGCGGTGGTTGCTTCCGCCATTGCCAACCGCGGCACATTGTGGCGGCCTCATTATACCGACCGCATCGAGTACGCTCGGGAACGGGCTGAATACAAACAGCAGCCGGAAAAAATGGGATCGATCCCGCTTAAGGATGAGACTTGGAATAATGTTCAAGAAGCCATGTTGCTGGCGGTTTCTTCAGGCACGGCCCGGCAGGCTGCGATCCCGGGGCTTGATGTGCGAGGTAAAACGGGATCAGCCCAGAACCCTTCGGGAGACGATCACGCTTGGTTCATGGCCTATGCGGCGAAGCCCGGCGAACTCCCTAGTATCGCCGTGGTTGTTCTTGTTGAAAACGGAGGCAAAGGCTCCTCGGTTGCCGCGCCCATCGCCAAGGAAGTCATTCTGGCTGCTTTCGGCAGGACTCTCTGATGCCGATCAAAGCGGAAATAGGCAAAGGGCGCATTGATTGGGTCTTTATCGCGGCTGTCCTTGGATTGCTCGGCCTGGGGACGCTTATGATGCTTTCAGCGGCCAGCCCGCTTCCCTATTACACCCAGATCTTGCAGCGCCATTTTATGGCGCTTTTGCTGGGAGCCCTATTTTTCTTTTTCGGCCTAGGCTTTAATTATCAGATTTTCCAAGACCAAGCGCAGGTGCTCTATGCCCTGGTCCTGGCTATTTTGGCGGCTGTTCTGCTTATCGGCACCACCCAAAGAGGGCACCGCGCCTGGATTAACATTTCCTTTTTCACTTTCCAACCGGCCGAGCTGGCGCGCATAGTCATGATTTTGGTCATGGCCGCTTTCTTGGACTGGCGCGCCAGGAAAATGGACCAATTTTCTTCGGTTTTGCTGGCGTTTGGAGTGGCGGGGCCGGTGATGTTTCTTATTTTAAAGCAGCCTGATTTTTCGACCGTCTTGACTTTTTTTCCCATCCTGCTGGGCATGATTTTTTGTGGGGGAGCCGGCCTCGCGCATCTTTTTGCCTTGATAGGCTACGGCGCCACGGCCGCCTTTATGCCGCTACTCTATACTTTTTGCCAAATCCGTTATGCCCAGGCCCCCCCCGGGTCGCTGCCTTATTTTATCCTGCAGACTTCGCGCATGGGCCTATCCGCCGCCGCGGTGATAGCGGCGATTATTTTTATCAGCGTTATGGCTTGGCGATTATCCATCATGCTGCGCACGCAAGCGCGGGCGATTTATTTCGTGGCCATCCCCCTGGTCCTTGCCGCCGGGATGCTTTCAGGAGCGGTTGCCACCCGCCACATGAAAAGTTATCAAAGAAACCGGTTCGTGGCTTTCGTGGCGCCCCATGCCGATATACAGGGAGCGGCTTATAATGTGCATCAATCCCAGGTCGCCATCGGTTCGGGAGGTTTGTTGGGCAAGGGTCTTTTTTCGGGAACTCAGTCTCGATTGGGATTTCTTCCGGAACGCCATACCGACTTTATTTATGCCGTGGTCGGCGAGGAAATGGGTTTTGCGGGAACCATGGCGATACTCGCCCTGTACATGCTGCTGATTTGGCGCATTGTCAGCGCCGGGAGGCTGGCGCGGGATCGTTATGGATATTTGGTTTGTTGCGGGCTTGCCACCATGTTTGCATTTGAATTCGTGCTGAACGTGGGGATGTGCGTAGGCTTGATGCCGGTGGCTGGAATTCCCTTGCCATTGATTTCATACGGCGGCTCAAGCCTTGTCATCACGCTTTGGGCGCTGGGCGTGGTCGCTAATATTTATTCGCGCCGCTATTCACTTTTATAAGGAGTTTATTCCATGCTTAACGAAGAAGAAAATTTGCCGCAAACCGCGCCGGAAGGCGTCCCGGATACTCCGCCGCCTCAAGCGCGACCTCCCGCCGAACCGCAGGATGCGCCGCAGAATCCGGCCCCGGCCGCCGGCTCCGGCCCACAGCAGCATCCGCATCAGCCGCGCGAGGGTCGTCGCCGGCGGCGCGCTCGCGCAGGGCAATCGCACGGCCATGGCGCGGGCCAGCACAGGCCGCCGGAGCATCAGGAACGCCACCATAACGATTCTCATCGCGGCAAAGGGGAGTCCGCGCCCGAGACCACCCTGCGCGCCGCCGAACGCCACAGCAAGCGCCCCGTAAAGAGAGAGATATTGGCCAACACGAGTTTCGAGGAAACCAGAATCGCCATTCTCGAGAACGGCCGCCTTACGGAACTGCTTTGGGAACGCAAAAGCGAGGAGAACATCGTTGGAAACATCTATAAAGGGGCGGTTGAAAACGTGCTGCCCGGCATTTCTTCGGCTTTCGTCAATATAGGCTTTGGGAAGAACGCCTATCTTTACATATCGGATGTAATCGGCGAAAGGGGGGCCTCTATAGACAGCATTTTGAAAAAGGGGCAGCATATCATGGTCCAGGTAGCCAAGGAAGCCATCGGCACCAAGGGCATGAAGGTGACCATGGATGTTTCTTTGCCCGGCCGCTATTTGGTGTTTACCCCATTCCAGAACTACGTCGGCATCTCCAAGCACATCGAGGACCAGCAAGAGCGCAAGCGCCTCTCCGCCATAGTTGACAAATTGGCGGCCAAGCACCTGCAAGGCAAGGGCGTGGTGGTGCGCACGGAAGCCGAAGGGGCCAGCGAAGAGGAGCTCGAGCGCGAGGTTAAATATATGATCGCCAACTGGGGCAATATCCAGAAAAAATTAGACACGCTGCCTCCCCCGGCTCTCATTCACAAGGACCTGGACCTCACCCTTCAAGTGGCTCGCGATATTCTTTCAGACCAAGTGTACGTCTACATGCTTGACAGCCGCGAGGCGCATAAAAACGTGGTGGAATTCATCGAGGGCATAGCCCCGGAGCTTAAGGAAAAAGTGCGCCATTACGAGGCCAAGACGCCGATCTTCAAGGCCTTTAACCTGGAGCAGGAGCTTGAGAATCTGCGGCAAACCAAGGTGGCATTGCCCAACGGAGGTTCTATCGTCATCCAGGAGGCCGAGTCGCTCTGCGCCATTGACGTCAACACCGGCCGTTTCACGGGCTCGAAATCCCAGGAAGAAACCGTGACTCAAACCAATATCGAGGCGGCCGTAGAGATCGCCTATCAATTGCGCTTGCGCAATATCGGAGGTATCGTCGTTATCGACTTTATCGACATGCGCAAGGCCTCCAACCGCAATAAGGTGATGGAGGCTTTCGCCCACGCGGTTAAAACCGATCGCGCTAAAATCCGGATTCTGCCGATTACGCGCCTGGGGCTCATCGAAATGACGCGCGAACGCAAGCGCGAATCCACCGTCAGCCTGATTACCGAGGAATGCCCGCAATGCAAGGGCGCCGGGCGGGTGCTTTCGGCCGAAACCATGCGCATCCGCATCCAGAGAGAGATCTATGACATGACCGCGGGCCGGCCCGGGGGGCAGATCCGGATACTGCTGCATCCGGCCCTGGCCGAGGTTTTCCGCTCGCAGCAGGCGTTTATTGAGAAAAATGTCCAGCGCTCCGTTAAAATACAGAACGATCCGCAGTTGCCGTGGGAGGATTATCGAATTGTATTGGAGTGAGATTTTTGCGCACCGTGCTCTATATTGGGCACGGTACGCGATTTTTACGCGCTTCGCGCGTAAAAATTTCAAAAAGATAGGGGCGGTCATATTTATTGGCTTAATCAGTATTGCGTATTCTCCAGAACGGGTTCTCGCAGCGGAGGAAATTTCGGTCGTGGTATCGGGCAAATACCGCGGGCCGCTGCCGGCGTATAAGATAGGTTCGCTGTATTATTTGAACGCGAAACAAGCGGGGGAACTTTATGGCGGCCAGATTTATTGGTACCCGGTTTCCGGGCGCGTGCAGATGGCCCTGCGCGGGCGCGCTATTCAAATGGTGGTCGGCTCTGGTTTCGCCAAGATCAGCGATAAGGCCGTTAAGATGGATGCGCCGGTGATACTGCGCGGCGCCCAGGCCTATATACCGCTTTCCTTTTTTCTGGGCGACGATTTCTCGGCTTGGTCGGGAAGGGACACCATCTTTAACGCCGCCACCCGGTTTTTGAGCGTGGACGGGCGCAGCTCCGTTGGGCCCGTGCGCTGGTTTTCCTATGGCGACTACACGCGCTTGGTGGTGGAAATCAGCAAGGGCACGGGCTATCGTTCCTCGATGCGGGGGGCCCGGGGCCGAGAAGTCGTATTTCCTTTGGGCGTTATCGAGTCTTCCGAGAAAGCGTCGATAGACGACGGTATCCTGTCTTATTACCAATTGCGCCAGAACCTCAAGGCCGCCACGCTGTCTGTTAAAATCGCTAAACCGGAAATTCATTGGCGCATCAAAGAGTTGGGCAATCCCCGGCGTCTGGTCATCGATTTATATTCTGGGAAGGCTCCGGATACGGCGCAGCCGCCGCTTGCGCCTGCCGCTTCTGCCGCCGCGGCTCCCGTTGCGGCAGTCAAGACGGACCAGGCCAGGAGGCGCATCGTTATCGACGCGGGGCATGGCGGCAAGGATCCGGGAGCCGAGGGCCGCCGTGGGACCAAGGAAAAAGATATTAATCTTATGGCCGCCCAGGAATTAGCCCGGCTTTTGAGAGAAGAAGAGGCTTTCGACGTTTTTATGACGCGCACCGATGACACTTTCGTGCCTCTTTCCGACCGTTCCAAGATGGCCAATGATTTCGGGGCGGACCTTTTTATTTCCCTGCATTGCAATGCCTCCATCAAATGGCGGGAAAACGGCTTTGAGGTGTATTTTCTCTCGGAAAACGCCTCGGATCCCGAGGCGGCAAGATTGGCCGAATTTGAAAACTCCGTTCTGCGGCTTGAGGGCAAGTCCGCCCAGGATGAGCAGGCGGCCATGATTTTGCAGGAACTTTCCAAGACCGAAAACATTAATGCCGCTTCGCAGCTTGCCGCTTTAATAGCCCGCGGCGTGGGCAGGCGCGTGGATTTCTCCAATCGCGGGGTTAAACAGGCCGCTTTTTACGTCTTACGGGGGACTCATGCCCCCGCCGTGCTTTTCGAGATGGCTTTTCTGACGAATAAACAGGATGAAGCGCGCCTGGAGTCGAAAAAATTCCGCCGCAAGATCATAGACGGGCTTTATGCCGGCATCTTGGATTATGCCAAGCGTCAGGCTTGGATGGCGGAGTCGCGCTAAAATTAATATGAGCAGCCAGCCCATAGGGGTCTTTGATTCGGGGATAGGCGGGCTTACGGTTTTTAAGGCTTTAGGCCGTCGTATGCCCAACGAAGACATGGTTTATTTCGGGGACACCGCGCATGTGCCTTACGGCTCGAAATCGCGCGAGGCCGTCACCCGCTATTCCCTGGGAATCGCTCGCTTTTTATCGCGGCGGCGCATTAAGGCCTTGGTGATTGCCTGCAACACCTCCTC
>MGUO01000052.1:10650-12164 GCA_001800015.1 Elusimicrobia bacterium RIFCSPHIGHO2_02_FULL_57_9 | reverse complement strand
CCGTTTTTAGTGGTTCTAGCGGGGGTGCTGGGGCTCTTTTTAAAACCCATGTAATTTGCTAGCGTTTCAGCATGCCGGCGCTGCATCTGGGCCCCCTGGATTCCTCCATCCTCATCGGCTATCTGGTTTTGCTGGCGGCCATCGGCTGGTGGGCTGGGCGGCATAACGTTAATACCGCGGACGATTATTTTCTGGCCAGCCGCTCCATTCCCTGGGTGGTGACCGCCATGAGCTTCGCGGTGAGCTGCATCAGCGCGATCACCTTTATCGGCACGCCGGCCGAGGGATTCGCCGCGGATTACCGCTATCTTTTGAGCAATCCCGGCGACATCGTCGCGACGCTGTTCATCGCCTTCGTCTTCCTCCCGCATTTTCAAAAGCTGCGGGTCACCTCCATTTACGAGGCCGTGGCGGCGCGTTTGGGAGGCGAGGTTAGAACGACCTGTTCCGCCTATTTTCTTTTGACCCGCACCATGGCCTCCACCGTGCGCATCGTGGCCATCGCCAAGGTATTGGAAGTGGTCACGGGAGGCGCTCTTTCCTACTCCAACTGCGTTATTCTGGTCGTGGGCGGGGTTTTGACCTACACCGTGATAGGAGGGGGCCGCGCGATCGCCTGGACCGATACCGTTCAATTCGCGCTTTTCGTCATCGGCGCCGGGGCGGCCCTGACCTTCATCATTAATAATGTGCCCGGGGGAATTCCGACCATTATCGAGCAGGGCCGCCACGCGTTAAAACCGGACGGCTCCATCTACAATAAATTCAATTTCCTGGAGATGTATAAGCCCGAGAACATCGGGCTGATGCTTCTGATGATGGTCTGGGCCTTTTTTAATTCTTCCGCGGTGTATGGAACAGATCAGGACATGGTGCAGAGGCTGTTGGCCTGCAATAATAATCGCGGGGCGCGCTGGAGCCTGCTCGCATGGGGGCTTTTCGGCATTCCAATCGTATTTACCTTCCTCAGCATCGGCGTTTCTCTTTACGCTTATTCCCAGTTTCACCCGGAATTCATCGCGGGCATGACCGATCCGGATCATGTGTTCCCGCGCTTTATCCTCAGCTCCATGCCGGAAGGGCTTAGAGGGCTTCTTTTGGCGGCGATAGTCTCTGCAGCCATGGGAAGCGCGGATTCGGCCCTGGCCTCTTTGGCGACCTCCTTTACGGTCGACTTTTACAAGCCGTTTTGGGGCAGGAACGCCGGCGAGGCCCAATGCGTGCGGGTTTCCAAGCTTTCGGTGATCGGCTTCGGCGTTCTTTTTGTGTTCTTTGCCTTATGGATGCGCGGGCTCGACCGCCTGCTTTGGCTGGCCTTCCGCTTGATCGCATTTACCTACGGGCCGCTTCTGGGCGTGTTCGCGGTGGCGATCATGACCGATTGGCGCATTCCTTCGCGCAAACTTATCGCCTTGATGCTTTCCACCACTTTAATTTTCTTCGGCCTGGCGATGAGCGCCTGGTGGATGACGACTCACGGCGGCTCGGCTTTTTGGGTTCAACTTCACAAGACC
>MGUO01000052.1:835-10632 GCA_001800015.1 Elusimicrobia bacterium RIFCSPHIGHO2_02_FULL_57_9 | reverse complement strand
CGGGAGGGGGCGGGGGCTATCGCCCAGCCGGCGTTGGGGCGGCCGACATCACCCTGACCGGAAGCACCATCGTATTTAACCCCGCGAACTGCAGGCGCCGCTGAATCTGGAAGGCGGTTTCGTTGTGCAAAAGCCTCTGGAACCAGCGCTCCTGCTCGAAGACCAGCTTGCCGGCGAATACGATTGAGCGCGGATACTCCTTATTGAGCTGCAGGCAAATACTCTCCGCTTCCTCCAGGACCTCGGTGCTCAGGCTCATCCTGTAATCGGCCGCTAATCCCCAGCGCCTGGCCAGCTCCACGTAACGGTTGAGCGCCCGCTCGGTGCGTTCCCGCACCTCCTCTACGGCTTCCACTCCCTTAAAGGTGGCGCTGTCTATGACGCCCACGGAAATGAAGATAAAGTTCTTGAAATAGCCCGGAAAAAGGCGTTGTATGGCCAACAGGGCGTGAATGCCCATTCCGCCGAAGGCGCCTACTAGCAGAATGGCCGTGGGGGCCTTGGGATTGAGAGGCGGCGGCGCCTCATGGGGAGTCTCGGGCAGCGTGGTCAGTATTTCATCCAGGCGCGACAGATTTTTCTTGACCACCAGATAATGGCCCTTGATCACCAGGCACAGCGCGATCAAGGTCGCGGTGATCAGCAGGGTCACCCAGCCCCCCTCGGTGAATTTTTCAATGATATTGGCGATTAGGATTGAAAAACAAAGGGCAAAGCTCGCTATGTGAACGCTGATTTTTCGCTTCCAGTCCGCGTACTTGCTTTTATTTTGCAGCCAGAACCGGAGCATCGCGGCCTGCGCCAATGAGAAAGTAATGAACACATTGATCGAGTACATCAGCACCAGCGTGTGGGTGGCTCCCTGCGTATAGAGCAGGGTCATGATGGACGCGGCGGAGGTAATCAAAACTCCATCCTGCATAGTGAGGCGGTCGGAAAGGGTGGCGAAGCGGTGGGGCAGCCATAAATCGCTGGCCATATTGGCCATCACGCGCGGTCCCGCGATGAAGCCCGCCTGAGCGGCAACGAAAAGCAGGGCTGCTTCGGCGAAAAGAACCGTTATGATGAAAGAGCGTCCGACATTGCCTCCGCCCAACCCTAAACTATCCACGAAAGAGTAGGTCAAGACGGCATTCATTGTCCGGCCTGTGGTTGGCTCGGCATGGATCAGCAGATAGCAGAGAATGATTCCGCCCGCGGTCGCCGCCAAGGAAACGGCCATATAAAGCATGGTCCTCTTTCCGGTTTCCACCTTAGGCTCGCGCATGATTTGCAGGCCGTTGGATACAGCCTCGATTCCGGTGTAGGTTCCGGCGCCCATGCAGTAAGCCCTCAGGAAAAGAGCGGCCATGCCGGATAAGCCCAGGGCGGCCATTCCGGTATCAAAGCCGGAGCGCGTCTCCCGGACCACCACCGGAAAATCCGTCAAATGCAGGAAAATAGTGCCGCCTATCAGCACCATATGGGTCAGGATGAACAGTATGAATATGGGCATAAGAATCTTGATGGACTCTTTCACGCCGCGCAGATTGATGCCCGTCAACAGTCCGATGACCCCGAACTCGATGGGTAGCTTTAAGGGTTGATAGGACAATGGGAGAAAGCTGAAAAAGGCGTCGGCTCCGGCGGCGATGGAAACCGATATGGTCAGGACATAATCAATCAATAAAGCCGAACCGGAAACCAACCCCGAAGCCGGGCCCAAGAGGCGACTGGTAACGGCATAACCTCCCCCGCCGAATGGGAAATGCTCGATAATGTAGGCATAAGACAAGGAAATGAGGAAAACGGTTACCGCGATGGCGATGGCCAAGAGCACGGCCAGATAATGGTGCTGGCCCAGCATTTTAAAGGATTCCTCGGGGCCGTAGGCCGAGGAGGAAAGCCCGTCGGCTCCCAGGCCGACCCAGGCTAGAAAGGCGATGAGGGAAATACTATGGAAAACGCGGGGATCTTCGATATTCCGGGGGGCTCCGAAGAGCAAAAGCTTAAGGCGTTCGAACATGTGGTTAGCAGGCCGAATGTATCATATTTGCCGCCCAACTGCTATAATTCGTTACCAATGAAAATGAAAACAGCTTTTTATATCTTGCCGCTGCTCTTGACCCAAGCCGCATTCGCCGAGCTCTCGACTCTCATTCCCCGGGAAGTCTTGCTAGGAAATCCGACTAAAGCGTCTCCCAAGATTTCACCTGACGGCAAGAGACTGGCCTACCTCGCTCCAGAAAAGGATGTCTTGAACGTCTGGATACGAACAATAGGCAAAACCGACGACCATGTGGCAACCGCTGATAAGAAGCGCGGCGTCCGGCGGTTTTTCTGGCAGCAGGACAGCGAGCACATTATCTATCTCCAGGACCAAGATGGAGATGAAAACTGGCATGTTTATCAAACCAGCATCAAGACCAAGAACACTCGGGATCTAACCCCGTTTCAAGGGGTGCAGGCCCAAATCGTCGCCGTTGATCCGGGCTTCCCTTACGAGATTCTCGTAGGTTTGAACCTGGAAGATCGCAAGCTTCATGATGTTTACCGGATTAATCTCAAAAACGGGGCGGTGGACGTGGATACCAAGAATCCGGGAGATGTCTCCGACTGGGGCGTGGATAATAATATGGAGGTCCGGGTCGCTTCGGTGCAGACGCCCGAGGGCGGAACCGAGCTGCGTATCCGCGACAACGCTAAATCCGCTTGGCGCGTGTTCCAGAAATGGAGCGCGGATGAAGCCTTCGGAGGCGTTGCCGCCTTTACGCCTGATAACAAAGGCGTTTGGGTCATGTCTAGCGTCGATGCCAATGCGGCCCGGTTGCTTGAGTTCGACCTCGCCAACAATAGGCATAAGGTAATCGCCGAGGACAAGACTTATGATGTGGCCGGCGTGCTTACTCATCCCACGAAAAGGACCCTGGAAGCGGCGAATTTCGTGCGCGCCCGCAGCGAATGGACCCTGATTGACCAGTCCTTAAAGCCGGACTTTGAGGTTCTTGGGAAGGTTCGTGATGGGGATTTTAATATTATCAGCCGCGATCTCGCCGATAAAACCTGGATTGTTTCCTACGATATGGACGACGGTCCCGTGTATTATTATTCCTATGACCGTCGCGACAAAAAAGCCCGGCTTCTTTTCAGCAATAGGCCTAAGCTTGAGAAATATAAATTATCGAAAATGCAGCCGATCTCGTTTCAGGCTCGCGATGGTCTGACGATTCACGGATATCTCACCTTGCCGGCCGGCGTAGCCCCCAAGAACCTGCCCATGGTGCTCAATGTCCATGGAGGTCCATGGGGCCGGGATACCTGGGGGTTTGATCCGGAAGTGCAGTGGCTGGCCAATCGCGGCTATGCGGTGCTCCAGGTCAATTTCCGCGGGTCTACCGGTTATGGCAAGGCTTTTCTCAACGCGGGCGACCGGGAGTGGGCGGGAAAAATGCACACGGACCTTCTTGATGCCAAGCAGTGGGTCGTTTCGCAAGGCTATGCCGACGCGAAGAAAGTCTGCATTTATGGCGGCAGTTATGGAGGCTACGCTACCCTCGTGGGAGTTGCATTTACCCCGAACGAATTCAGCTGCGGCGTGGATATCGTCGGCCCTTCCAGTATCGTCACGCTGATTAAATCTATTCCTCCCTACTGGGTTCCGATTAAATCCCTGTTCGACAAGCGCGTGGGCAAGGTGGAAACCGAAGCGGCTTTCCTTAATTCACGCTCTCCGCTGTTTAAGGCCGACAAAATCAGCGTGCCGCTTATGATCGCGCAGGGGGCCAACGATCCGCGCGTCAAGCAGGCCGAAAGCGATCAAATCGTGGCGGCCATGCGCAAAAATAATAAGCCGGTGGAATATCTCGTGTTCCCCGATGAAGGACATGGCTTCGCGCGTCCGGAAAACCGGCTGAAATTTTACGCAGCGGCGGAGCCTTTCCTGGCTAAGCATTTGGCAGGCCGTTCGCAGGCGCCTTCGGAAAAAGAAAAGTGGGATAAATTTCTCCGATAGCTTCGAAGTCGTCCCGCCGTTTGGGTCACCTTGGTATCAAAATTACCTGCTAAATGAATCGCTTTTTGAAATCCACCCGCGCTGGCGCGGATGAGAGCGCGAAAAGGTGCAGTCCAGTTCTTCCGAAGCTTGTTTGCCTTGGAATTTCTTGATTTCTCCCGGATAAGAGGGATGTTCGGATTTAGGGTCCTGTCGCCGGAGCGTGATCTCCAGTTCTACATTAAGAATCGGATCAGTTTCTTTTGAGACGATATTAAGTTTACTAGCCCCGCCGGTTTCTGTTTTTCCGATGACGCCGATGGAGACCGCAATTGGCCTAAGCTGCCCCAGTTTGCCGATAGGCATGCAGCCGCCGAAGTTTCGAGTGCAAACCCAGGCAAAAAAATCTCCGTTCTCGGAGTAAATACTGATGCCATAACCGCCATCGAAAATACCGGAACTTTCGCAGCGGATGTCCATCGATTGCATAAATTTTTTATCGTTTTTTGTCAGCGGCTGCATTTCGCCGGCGGCCCAGATGGGAGCCACGAATGACAGTGCGGCAATCTGCAATAGAATAAATCCCACGATTTTATCCATGCGAATAGTGTAGGGACTGGCCCAAACAAGAGCCAGTGTCCAAAGGCCCAAATACATATAGGTCTTTTGGGTCATAGCTGAAATTTTAAAACGTCAATATGATATAATCAAATAACTTCAACCATTCGAGGATAACATGAAAGCAGGGATTCATCCCCTTTACGTCAACTCCAAGGTCATCTGCGCGTGCGGCAACGCCTTCGAGACCCGCTCCACCAAGGAGCTGATCAAATTGGAAATTTGCTCCGGCTGCCATCCGTTTTATACCGGCCAGCAGAGGCTGGTCGACACCGCCGGCCGCGTGGAACGCTTTAAGAAGCGCTACTCCTCCACGGAAGGCAAGACCGTCGTGCGCAAGCCGGTCAAGACCACCGTCAAGAAAATAGTGCATGTGGGCGGGGCCGCCAAGAGAAAGACCCTGTCCACGGCGCCGAAAAAAGAAGAAAAACCAGCGAAGAAGCCGGCCAAGAAGGCGGCAAAAGCGGCTTAGCTTGCTTTTAGAGGAACCCCGATTGACAATACCAATCGGGGTTATATTTTATGGATGCCCAACTCTCCAAGATTCAGGCCGAATACCGGCTGATTGAGGAAAAACTAAGCCGGGGGGGCGTTTCGCCCAACGAGCTCAGAGAACTTTCCCGCCGGCATTCCGAACTTTCTCCCCTGATCGCCCAGCTGTGTGAGCTTCGAAAAATCGAGGCCGAGCTTAAGGAGCTCGAGGCCATGATCGCCGGTCGCGACAAGGAAATGCAGCAACTGGCTCAGGCAGAAAAACCTCAGCTGGCGCAAAGAGCCAAGGATTTGGAACTCAAGATACGCCAGGAGCTTCTGCCCAAGGATCCCTTGGAATCCAAGAACGTATTTCTGGAGGTCCGGGCCGGGGCCGGCGGCGAAGAGGCGGCCTTGTTTGCCGCCGAGCTTTTGCGCGCCTATACCCGCTTCGGCGAGGCGCACGGGTGGAAAGTGGAACTCATGGAAGCCAACGCCACCGGGCTTAAGGGCCTCAAGCAGGGAGTGATCTTCATTCAAGGCCAGGGGGTTTACTGCTGGCTGCGCCATGAGGGGGGCGTGCACCGCGTGCAGCGCGTACCCCAAACCGAGGCTTCAGGGAGGATTCACACCTCAACGGTGACCGTGGCCGTGATGCCGGAGGCTTTGGAAGTCGAGGTTTCCATAGATCCCGGGGACCTGAAAATCGACACCTACCGCTCCGGGGGAGCGGGCGGCCAGAACGTCAACAAGGTTGAGACCGCCATTCGCATCACTCATCTGCCGACGGGCTTGGTGGTGCAATGCCAGGAAGAGCGCTCCCAGCTCAAAAATAAAATGAAGGCCATGAAAATGCTGGCGGCCAAGTTGGCCGATGCCGAACGGCAGCGCTGCGCGGCCGAAAATACCCAGGCCCGGCGCAGCCAGGTCGGCACCGGGGAGCGATCCGAGAAAATACGCACCTATAATTTTCCGCAAAACCGCTTGACCGAGCACCGGCTTGAGCGCTCCTGGTACAATCTGCCCGCCATCATGGAGGGCGAATTAGGCCCTATTCTGGAAGCCCTGCGCCAGGAATCTCAGCGCAGGGTTATGGGCCTCTCATGACGGTACAAACCTCGCCGCAGACGATCGGAGAATGGCTGGAGGAGGCTGTCGCAGCCTTTTGCGCGCGCTGCGTGCCGGAGGCCCGGGTCAACGCCGAGCTGATCATGGCGCATATCCTGAGAACCGGACGAAACGAAGTCCGGCTCAATTCGCAGCGGCGGTTAACCCCTATTCAGAGTTCCTTATTCCAGCGTTTAGTCGGGCTTCGCGGCCGGCGCATCCCGTTGGCTTATGTTTTAGGCTGCCAGCCTTTCATGGATTTGAATATAGAAGTCGATGACAGCGTCCTTATCCCGCGCCCAGAAACTGAAGAGTTGACCCTGGAGGCGGCCGAACTATTTACAACCCGCAAGCAGGAGGCTCTGGAAATCCTTGAAATCGGAACGGGCAGCGGGTGCGTTTCCATCGCTTTAAGCCGCCTGCTTCCCAATGCCGTCATCGAGGCCACCGATATCAGCCCCGCCGCGCTGGTCCTGGCCCGCAAAAACGCGGGAATCTGCGGCCGCAGCCCCTATATTTGGTTCAACGAGCAGGACCTGTTCTCGCCCTGGCCGCAAAAAAATATCGATCTGGTCATTTCCAATCCGCCCTATATCCCGACTCCCGATTTAGAGCTTCTGGAGGCTGAAGTCCGCAAAGAACCTTTTCTGGCGCTGGATGGGGGAGCCGATGGGCTTGCGGCTATTCGCGCCATTATTAAAGAAGCTCCGAACGTATTGAAGCCAACGGGCGCTCTGGTTTTGGAGATCGGCTCCAATCAGGAATCGGCCGTTAAATCGCTTCTCGCGCAGCGGGGTTTCTTAAAACCGCTCATCCGAAAAGACCTGCAAGACCGAGACCGTATCGTCATCGCAAAAATGATAGATTAGCCCCAATCCGTGGATCAATTCATCATAGAAGGCGCTCGCCCCTTGCGCGGCAGCGTGCGCGTCAGCGGTTCCAAAAACGCGGCCCTGCCCATTCTTATCGCCACCCTTCTTACCGACGATCCCTGCGTCATTGACAATGTGCCGGTCCTGCTGCGCGATATCCGCACCACCCTGCGCCTTCTGGAAAGCCTGGGCAAGAAGGTCGAGCTGCGGGGAAACTCGGTGCGGGTTACATCCAAGGGTTCGCTCAAAACCCAGGCCCCTTACGACTTAGTCAAGCAAATGCGCGCTTCCGTGCTGGCCGCCGGGCCGCTTTTGGCCCGCTTCGGCCTGGTGCGCGTGCCTATCCCCGGAGGCTGCGCCATCGGCCTGCGTCCGATCGACATCCACCTGCAGGGTTTTGCGGATATGGGCGCGCGCCGCATCGCCGATCACGGCGACATTATTCTCAGCGCTCCCGCCTTAAAGCCCCGCCGTCTGCGCTTTACATTTCCCAGCGTGGGGGCCACGGAAAACCTCATGATGGCCGCCTGCGCCGTGAGCGGCTTGACCGTTATTCAAAACGCGGCATGCGAGCCGGAGATCGAGGATCTCGGCCGTTTTCTAAACCGGCTCGGAGCCCATGTCAGCGGCGCCGGCACGCCGGTGGTTAAAATCCGCGGGACGCTGAGGCTTAAGGGCTGCCGCCATTGCGTGATACCGGATCGCATAGAAGCCGGCACCTTTCTTTTAGCCGCCGCCGCTACAAGAGGCAATTTGCGCCTGTTGGGCGCCGAGGGCCGGCATTTGGGAGCCTTGATCGATAAAATGCGCTCCGGCGGCGCGCTCATCAAGGCGATTGCCGGAGGGCTGCAAATTTCCATGACGGGCAGGCCGCGCGCGGTGGCCGTGGACACCGCGCCTTATCCCGGGTTTCCCACGGATTTGCAGGCCCCTTGGATGTCCTGGATGTGCTCTGCCCAGGGGCGAAGCCGCGTCAAGGAAACTGTTTTCGAAAATCGCTTCCTGCACTCGGCCGAGTTGGCGCGCATGGGCGCCCAGATCGGCGTGGGCGGCAATAACGCGATCATCACCGGGGTTGCGCAGCTTCATGGCGCGCCGATCATGGCCTCGGACATTCGCGCGGGCGCGGGGCTTTTGATCGCGGCGCTGGCCGCGCATGGCCGCACGGTTCTGCAGCGCGTCTATCATATCGACCGCGGCTACGAAAGAGTGGAATTCAAGCTGCGCCGAGTCGGCGCGCGCATACGCCGGGTCAAAAGATGAACTATCCACAGGCGCTGGAGGCCCTGGAACGGAGGCAGGAAACCAAAATCGAGCTGGGTTTAGACCGGGTGCGCCGGCATTTGGCGCGGCTTAAAAACCCCCATAAGGGCTTGTCCTGCATTCACGTGGCGGGGACCAACGGCAAGGGTTCGGTCTGCGCCATTCTTGATTCGGTTTTAAGGAAAGCGGGCTATAAGACGGGATTTTATTACTCCCCCCACCTATTTGATGTGAGGGAAAGAATCAGGATCAACGGCCGCTGGATAGCGCGAGCGGATTTTGCCCGTCTGATGGTTAGAACCCTGCAAACCGATCCGGGAAACCGCTTAACTTATTTCGAGCTTCTCACCTCCGTCGCTTTTCAATGGTTTAAGGAAAATTCCGTGGATGTCGCTATTCTCGAAACCGGGTTGGGGGGAAGGCTGGATGCCACCAATGTTATCGATAAGCCTCTGGCCAGCGCTATCGCTTCCATCGCTTTGGATCACACGCAGTTTCTCGGTTCGACGCTTTCGGCTATCGCCCGGGAAAAGGCCGGCATTATCAAGCCGGGCCGTCCCGTTTTCTGCCCTAATTTAGATACGGCGGCCTTGCGCGTCATCGCCGGCCGAGCCCGGGCCTTGCGCTCGCCGCTGATGATCGTGCCCCAATCTTATGAAACGATTGATATGGATTGGAGATCCAACCTGCAAATATTGAGGGACTCTCAAGGCGTCCTATTTCCTTTGAGCCTGCTCGGCGGCTGCCAGGCGTCCAATGTTTCCCTGGTCCGCAGCATTCTCGACCGATTGCGCGGCCGGTTTAAAGTCAGCGAGGCCGCGTGGAAGGCGGGGCTTGCCTCGTTGCATTGGCCCGGCCGCTTTGAGGTGCGCGAAGTGGGGAGGAAAATCGCGGTACTTGACGGCGCTCACAATCCAGAGGCCATGAGGCAGTTTGCCGAAACCTGGAAGTCTTCTCCCTGGTCCGGCGGACGGACGCGCTGGATTTTGGGGATTATGAAAGACAAGGATGTCAAAGGGCTGCTTAAGCCGTTGGCCGCTCATTGCCGCGATGTGGTCGCCGTTGAGCCTTTAAGTCCGCGGGCGCTTAATGCCGCCGAGCTGGCCCGGCAGATCAGGCGTTTGGCGCCGCGCTCGCGCGTGATCGTCGGTGGCAAGCCCGAGGACGCCATCGCGGCCTGGCGCAAGCAGCGCGGCGGCCCTCAAACAGCCGTTATCTGCGGATCTTTCTATCTGGTGGGGCGCGCCGCGCGACTGCTATGACGCCCAGGCATAAAGCCGCCATTGGAATCGACGTCGGCGGCACCTGCGCCAAGTTGGCGGCCGTGGCTTGCGAAGCCTCCGGCCGGCGCGGCCGGCTGCTGAGCCAAACCCAGATTCCATCTCAGCCGGAAAAAGGCCCCGCGGCTTTCATCAAGAATTTGGGCGAAGTGATCGACTCGTGGACGCAGCAGCGAGGCTTGCGGCCCGCGGCCTTGGGCTTGGGACTTGCCTGTG
>MGUO01000052.1:0-799 GCA_001800015.1 Elusimicrobia bacterium RIFCSPHIGHO2_02_FULL_57_9 | reverse complement strand
CTGCTGCGTTACTGCCCCAATCTTCCCGGCTGGGAGAATTTTAATTTCAAGGAAGCCTTGAAGCGGCGCTTCAAAAAACCGGTTATCGTTGGTAACGACGCCAATCTCGCGGTTTGGGGCGGCTATGTCACCGAGCTTAAAAAGCGCCCCGCCAACGTCATCGGCGTGACTCTGGGCACGGGCGTAGGCGGCGGGTTGATCATCGCAGGCCGGCTTTACCGCGGCGCCACGGGTTCGGCGGGAGAGATAGGGCATATGCGCGTGGCCAGCCCGGGCCAACCCTGCCATTGCGGATTGAGCGGCTGCCTGGAGGCTTACGCCGGCAGCTACGGGATATTGCGCACGGCGCGGCAAATCTTGGCCCGCAATCCCAGAGGAGGCGGGATTCTGCGCGAGATCTGTCCGGACTTGGAGGATATAAATCCCTCCCATATCAGCGCGGCGGCCGAGCGGGGCGACGCCCTGGCCCGCGAGATATGGTCGCAAACGGCCCGGTATCTCGCCATCGGGCTGTCCAATTTGGTCATGGTTCTTAATCCGGACGTTTTGCTGGTTCTGGGGGGAATCTCCCGCGCCGGCAAATGGCTGACCGAGCCCATTGATAAATTTTTTCAAACCCAGCCCTTCAAGGCGCCTTTCCAAAAAGTCAAGTTGAAATTGGCCGATAATCCCAACGCCGGCTGCGTCGGCGCGGCCCTTTTGGCCATGGAGCGGGCGCGCCGGGAATGACGGTACTGGCGGCGGTGCTTCTCGCGAGCCTAGCCGCCGCTGCCGAGGATTTCCCCCTGCCCGAGCCTCC
>MGUO01000051.1:2103-2970 GCA_001800015.1 Elusimicrobia bacterium RIFCSPHIGHO2_02_FULL_57_9 | reverse complement strand
TTAGGACCTTAAATCTCATCGACCCCTACCCTCAGGGGGTGCTCTCCAATCTCGGCAACATCGATCCTCAATTTCGCAACGCGCCCTACGATCCGGACAACACTTTTACGGTTCCTTACATGTGGGGAACCACGGGAATAGGCTACAACCGCGCAAAAGCAGCCAAGCCGCCGGCTTCGTGGCTGGCCTTATGGGACGAGGCCTATCGCGGGAAGATGTCGATTCTTGACAACGCCCGCGACTGCGTCAGCATCGCCCTGCTGCTTAAAGGTTACGAGGAAACCACCACCGATCCCGCCGCCTTCTCGGCCGTGCGCGAGCTGCTTATGCGCCAAAGACCCTTGGTTAAACAGTATTCCAGCGCCGGCTACATGGATAGCCTGATCGCCGGCGAGATATCCATTGCCATGGCCTGGTCCGGCGACGTGCTCCAAGCCGCGCGTGAAAATCCGAACTTGGACTATGTCGTCCCTAAGGAAGGCAGCTATATGTGGGCGGACAATATGTGTCTGGCGCGCGGCTCGGAGCATCGCGAGGACGCTTTAAGACTGGTGGATTACCTGCTCAAACCTGAGATCGGGGCGGAAATCGCCAATTTCGTTCAATATGCCAGCCCCAACGCTGCGGCCAGGCCCCTGTTAGGCGAAAAATTATTAAACGATCCCCGCGTTTATCCCACACCTGAGATCGCCAAGCGGCTTAAATTCCACGCCCTACTTGACCCGGCGACCACCCAAATTTGGAATGAAACCTGGAACGACATCAAGGTGGGATAACAAGCTCTCCTGGCTGATCCGGGGGCAGTCGCAAAAGGCCAGCCATGCGCTTCTGGCTCCCTCCTCCCTATGGCTTTTGATATTTCTTCTG
>MGUO01000051.1:1936-2081 GCA_001800015.1 Elusimicrobia bacterium RIFCSPHIGHO2_02_FULL_57_9 | reverse complement strand
GTCGTTTTCTCTGGATAATTACGCCCGGGCCCTTAATGCCAAATATCTGCCTATCGTGCTGCGAACCATCGCCTATGCCTCGACCACCACTTTCCTCTGCCTGCTGCTTGGCTTTCCCGTGGCTTATTACCTGAGTTTTTTCGCG
>MGUO01000051.1:0-1924 GCA_001800015.1 Elusimicrobia bacterium RIFCSPHIGHO2_02_FULL_57_9 | reverse complement strand
CGCGAAAGGCTGATGATCGGGCTCATGATTCCTTTTTGGACCTCTTCCTTAGTCGCCATTTATTGCTGGATTATCATTCTCGGCCAGGAAGGGCTGCTCAATAATATTCTGACGCGCCTGGGGCTTGTGCGCTCGCCCTTGATGCTGCTCAACACCCCGTTTTCCGTGATTCTTGGCATGGTCTACTTTTACCTTCCTTTCATGATCTTGCCGCTTTACAGTTCCCTGGAGAAGATTCCCCACGACTATATCGAGGCCGCCCATGATCTTGGAGCGGGGATGATCAGAACTTTTTTCCAGATTACCCTGCCGCTCTCCCTGCCCGGGGTTATCGCCGGCTGCATCCTGACCTTTATCCCATGCATGGGCGATTTCTTGACCGCTAATTTCTTGGGCGGACCCAATACCTATTTATTAGGGAATCTGATCGAGAACCAATTTCTCATGTCCCAAGATTGGCCTTTTGGAGCCGCGCTCGCAGCCCTGCTTTTGCTGTCACTTTTTTCAGGACTGTATTTTTATCAAAGGCTGGAAGCTAAAGAGATGGGGCATACATGATGCGCGGCTGTTCATGAACCGCAAGGGATTTTTGGCCGCCTATTGCGCCGGGGTCTACGGCTTTCTCTATTTGCCGCTGGCCGTGATGTTCGCCTTCTCATTCAATGACGCCAGGCGCAACGTAATATGGAAAGGCTTTACCCTGCACTGGTATTCAAGCCTTTTTCAGAATGCCGAACTGATATCGGCCTTGTTGACCACCATTAAGCTCGCCTGCCTTGCCAGCCTCATCGCCTCAGTCTTGGGCCTTCTTTCCAGCTACGCCATGACCCGGCATCCGGCCTTTCGGGGACGGGGCGTCTATACCTCGCTTTTCAGCATTCCTTTAATGATGCCGGAAATCGTCATGGGCGTGGGTTTGCTTAGCTTTTTTGTCCGGGCCGGAATACCTCTCAATTTCTGGTCGCTTGCGTGCGCCCACGCCTTGATCGCATTGCCTTATACCGCCGGCTCGATGCGCGCCAGGCTGCTTTCGCTTAAGGAGTGCCGGCTGGAGGAAGCGGCCATGGACTTGGGAGCCAGCGAATGGCAGGCCTTCCTTAAGATAACCTTGCCCCTGGCACGGCCGGCGATCATCGCGGGCGCCTTGCTGGCTTTTACCGTCAGCTTCGAGGATTTCGTAACCAGCTTCTTTATCGCGGGCATCGGCATAGTCACCATGCCGATTAAAATTTACTCGATGATGAAATTCGGCGTCACCCCGGAAATAAACGCCATGGCCTGCTGTTTGCTGGTATTAACCGTTATTCTTATGGCGATTTACAGCTGGGAGGAGAGGAAATAAATTCTAGGCCTTCTTCCTTTCCTCGGAAAGCCGCTCCGTGATCCACATGCGCATAAGGGTCGAATAATTCAGGCCCTTCTTGGCCGCGATTTTCTGAAGAGCCTCAAGAGTTTCCTGCTCAAGGCGCAGGGCCACTAAACGCCGGGGCTTGGGGAAGCTCATATGCACCACTTCTAACTTCTCACCTGAAGCAAGAGCCGAATGCGTGTCGTAATAATCTCGCAGTTCTTTATCTGAAAGCCTTTTTTTAGCCTTAGTTTTTTTTCATAGTGATTTAATTCAAGGTATATTGGAGCCGCCGGTCTGAAAGTCCCCAGTTTTGGCCGGTTTGAGTCTCCCCAGTCGGCGTATTAGGGCGTGAGACAGCGGACTCCGGCTAAGTGGAGAAAAAAAGGCCATCAGACGTGGCCGGGCCCGCAATAACGCTTATCCCGCGGACTGGGTCGGTTTTTCCTTTCTGTTTTTAACCCGATAGCTTGTTCCTTCGATCTTGGCTACCTCGCCGTGATGGACGAGTCTGTCCACGATAGCGGTGGCGACAGTGTTGTCGTTGAAGATCTTCCCCCAATCCTTGAAGGCCCG
>MGUO01000050.1 GCA_001800015.1 Elusimicrobia bacterium RIFCSPHIGHO2_02_FULL_57_9 | reverse complement strand
CCCTGCCGCGGTCCGCTGTAAATCCGATGCCCGCGCCTAATTCCCGCAGAATGGGCGCGTTGCCCATGATCCAGGAACTCCTGCCGATAAGCGCATCCCAGGCGTTGGCGTCCTGAGGAACTTTATTTTCGAGCAGGACGTGTTGTTTTTTCCCTTGGTCCCATATCCATTTCGCGTAGCTCACGGCTTTGCTCGCAGTGAAGCCCTGGGCCGGGTCGTAGCCAATCCCATGCACGGTCTTATATTCTTCTTTAACCGCCCAGTCGGGCGTGCTTCCATCTCGCAAGAAATATCCCCGGTATACTTTCAACAGGTCAAAGTCCGAGGCTTCCGCGCGGAAATAATTCACGACGGCTCCCGAATCGTCGAAAGAAGTGGCGGAAAGCGCGGGTTTTCCGCCGATATTCAGGCCGTAGACGAGTTGTTTTTTCCCGTCGACGGCGATCAGCAGCGTGGGCAGCAGCGCGAAGCGCTTAAGCTCGGTTAGGTCTGGAAGAAAATAGGTGAAATGTTTTGCTTCTCGGTCCGTGAGAAGGCCGGGCGCGGTTAGGGATTGCAGGTTGATTTTTTTGTTCCTGTCGATTCCCAACAAAACACCGGCAAACCGCGCGTCGGCGTCGAACAGCGCCGTATGTCCCGATTGGGCAAGCATACGGACATCGAAAGCCGCAGGCGCGGCGGCGCCGGCCGGAGCCGGAACGGCCGGCGGCCGGGTTTTTGGCTCGGCGCCGCCGCCAACGACGGCGGGCCGGGCGGCGGGAGTTTTTATCCCGTTTGCGCGTCCAGCCGTCAGGGCGTCCAAGTCCCGGCCTGGGCGAGGATACGATCCGTCCGCCATATGGCCGAAACCGTCTTTTATCTTGCCCGCGTCCAGCGTGGAGATCGGCGAGGAGCGGACGAAAGTCGAATCGCCGGATTGCCGCGGCGTCTGAAGCCGAAGGTAGCGCGGGATGAGCGTTTCGACTTGGTTTGCGGAAACGCCGAGGGTGGCGCCCAGGCCCCGGACTTGCGCCGCAAGCTCTTCGGGTTTAAGCCAGGGAAGTTGGCGCGAAAGCGCGGTGAATTGGCCGGCGGCTTGAGTCTGCGCCTGCGCGTATTTCGAAGCATCGGGCCGGACCGCCAGGAAATCCTGCCTCAAGGATTCCTGCGCCGATGCGGCGCCGCAAAGAATCCCCAGAAGCAACAAAATAACGCCGCTTTTTTTCGGCATGGGATGTGGAGGACTTTCTATGCGCCTATTGCATTTTTAACCCCGGAACCGCGATTTGTCAAGGTGCGGCGCTACGCTAACGAGGCAGGCCGGGTTTACGACGCACTTGCGGCCATTGCGCGCAGTTTTTCCTGATCCAGGATGACCAGGTCTTTCTCTTTTTTCCTGAGGATGGAGCGCTCTTCGAAATCCTTGAGCAGGCGCACGGCGGTCTCGATGGTCAGGCCCGCCATCTCGGCCAAATCGCGGCGCTTGATCCCGGCCACCAGGGGATGAGGTTTGGCCGGCTTCATCATTTTAATCAGGATGTCCGCCAGGCGTCCGCGCGCGGGCTTGAAGGCGATATCCCTCGCCTTGTTTTCCCCTCGGCGCACATCCCGGGCCATTTCCAGCATCAGAGCCCGCGCGGCTTGCGGGAAATTGGCCAAGAAATCCATGAAAGTCTTTTGATCGGCCATGGAGATAACGCTCGTTTCAAGGGCCTCGGCCGAGCCGGTATAGGGGCCTTCATCGGCCAGCAGCGCGATATGCCCCAAGAGATCGCCCGGGGATTCGATGCGGGTGATCAATTGCTGGCCGGTGCGGCTTGATTTGTAAATTTTCACACGGCCGCTGCAGACCACGTAAACACCCTGGGGCCGGGTCCCCTCATGAAAAATGGCCTCGCCGGACTTAAAACGGTTGGCCAGGCGCATCTCGCGCCAGGCTTTCTTGGCCTCGGCGTTGCCCAATAAATCGTAAAGGCAGTTCTTCTTATAGGGGCACCACTGGCAATTAGGAGCTTCGCGTTTTAGAAACGGCATAGCGCCAGAATGACATTTTGTCCTTGCGTGAAGCTGGCCCTCAGCTCCACCACCATTTGCTCTTCCAGGCTTTGTTCCACCAGGACTTGATCGGCACCATGGTTTGGGTATGCCAGCCGGCCGCGTTCATATTCCAGATATTTTTCCAGACATCGTCCCATTTCTTGCCGCCGACCCAAACCAGATAGTCCCAGTCGCCCGGGACTGAAGCGGCCGAAACGGCCCAAGGCCACTTTGCGATGGACTTCAATTCTCCGTTAAGGCGCGGGCTGCGCACCGATACCCAACTGCCCGCCGGCCATTCCCACCACCATTTGGAGTTTTTCATCCCTTTGTAAACGAAGTGGGAGGATGTGGCCTTGACGCCCTTCTGATTGCGGATCCAAACGACTTTTTCGTACAGCTCTTCCCAATTGGTGGCGTCGACCCAAATAACGAGGTCCCAAGGCCCGGTCACCATCCAGGCCCCGATGGTTTCATCCCACTTTTGTACCCCTTTCCAAATTTTTTCCCCCACCTCGCGATCGCCCTGCACCATCAAGTACGCGCTGCGCTTGGACCATTGGTTCCATGCCATCTTCGCTCTCCCTTGCTTTTAAATTTTTAGCGTAATAGCATACAAAAATATTACATCTTGTTTGTGGCGCGCGGGCCGATATCCGGGAAAGGGTCCCTGTTATAATCGGCTGGATCGGCCTGCGTCAAAATTTCAAGCGTCAGCTCGGAAAGACCGACGGCTTCCTTCCCGTCCAAAGGGATCGGTTCGGCGAAGCGGATTTCTCTTAACAGGCCCCCATCGACGATGTCCTCATTGACGGTCGCCCAGTTTTCGCGGAAATCCCAAATGCGCAGGTGAAATAATCCCTTGGGAAGAGCGACCCATTCCTCCAGTCTCCAGCGCACGGAATCATCGTTAAACTTGTACCAATATGCGACTGCTCCCGGTTGGCGGCTGGCGTTTCCCACCTGCAGCATCAGGCCCGCGCCAAACGCCTTGCCGTATTCTTCAAGCAGGCGCTCGAGCTTTACCAGCTGTTGCCCAGTGGGGAGATAGGCGGCCCGGGCCGGGGTTAAGCCGAGCCATAAGGCGAGTCCGACGGCGGCGATTAATTTCTTTTCCATCGCAGATATTAACCTCGGCGCGGCTGGAGATATTCGCGCAGTTTCTGCATGTAAGGCAAGCCCAGCCGGACATATTCAACGCCCAGTAAATATTCTCCGTTTTTCTCGGCCGGCTTGCTCCAACGCACCGTCCCCAAGCCCGTGATGGGGCCTTTCCCCGTGAGCGACATCCGGAAGTTAATTGTTGTCCCCGGCTTTAAGGAGGCGGCGCTTCTGAAGCAGAAGCCGATGAGGCTTACGTCAACGAGGGCGCTGCCTCCACCCAATATCCTATTTTCCTCATCGCAAACCGTGAGCCAGAGCGACTTGACGTAGCGCACCGTCTGCCTCCTGTTGGGCACATCCTTGTCATTTGCAGCCATATATCACTCCGGACGAAGAACCCTTTAAAACTTGCTTGTTCTTCGCATTAGTCACGGTGAATGAAAATTTGACGCGCAGACGCTTCCGCTGCGCGGAGACCTCGTCAATAAGGCCGACGCAAGCGAGTTTCTCTCCCGCATATACCGGTCGGAGGAACTCAAAATCCATCGTGCGTGCGATAAAGTTCAGGTCCCCGCCCAGTTTCGTGGGCAGCGTCGCCGTCAACAACCCATGCGCCATCAAGCGTCCTTGCGCGTCCGGCTTGACGTGATGAATTCCTCTATCGCCTGAAAAATCGGCAAACCTTAGTATCTCAGTGTCGGTAAACGTCCGGGACCATTCCATTCGCATCCCGGGCCGCAATTCTTCATCCACCTGTTTGAACTGTTTAAGGCGCACTTACTGGCTTTTTCTGTCTGTCTTTTTTTGGGTCCCAGCCGATTGCGAGATCATCCCATCGATTTGTGGATGTCCCGGCGGCATCTGCATCATCCCCATATGATTCTTGCCCGCGGCTGCTCCGTGCGCGCACTGATGAGCGCCGGAGGCGCGTTGGAGGTGACTGTAAGACCCGCATAGCAGGCCCCCCAACCCTACGACCAAGAGCATCCAGCCCACCGCCCTTCCGCCCCAACGGACGGCTCCGGAATCTTTCTCGGCGTGGCGTAGAACCCAATAGCCGAGGGCTGCGACACCCGCCATCAGCGCAAGGGCCAAGTAGCCGCAGCCCTTCCCGGAGGTGCATCCCCCGACTCCGGCGCCATGCTCACAGCCCGCAGCCGCGACGCGCGACGCCGCCATCACCACTATTGCCAGCATCCATTTCATTTGAACCCTCCGTGTCCGTTGCAAGCAGTTTAACATAATATAATTCGAAAAAGTTTTTTTACAGGTTCCAATGAGCTTAGCGTCGGCGGATGATGAAGGCTGAGGCATCAGCCGCCCATTCTATCCCGGCTTTGGAGAGATGGCGCATGATGTATGGTTGGAGTGCCATTTATTAATCTTAGCATTTAAGCTGATTTGGTAAGATATCGTTTCTAAGAAAGGATAAAATGCCGATTGAAGACAACCATTCTAAGATTTTCAACGACGCCCGGCTAATCGCCCTTTTTATCGTTCTGGTTGTTTTGGCCGTCTATTGGCCCGTCATCCATCATGATTTCGTCGCCTGGGATGACGACATCAATGTTTACGAAAATCCCCATCTCAATCCCGCGACCGGGGAGAGTTTCGCCCATTTCTGGAAGGCGCCCTACCTCAGGATGTATATTCCCCTGACCTATTCTATTTGGGCGGCAACAGCCTGGTGGGGCCGCCGGCGCCTGGGGCCGGCGGCCGAGCTTCCCACCGGGAATTTTCATGCGCTTAACCTCATCGCGCACATCCTGGCTGCGCTCGCCGCCTTCGCGCTATTGCGGCAATTGCTGCGCGCGGCCGGCAGTAACGAACCGTCCCAGGCCCCGGATAAGCGCAAAAACCAGCCGGCGCGGCCGTTGCCTACTGTTGCCTGGGCCGCGGGACTGGGTGCCGCCTTCTTTGCCCTGCATCCTCTGCAGGTTGAGCCGGTAGCCTGGGTGTCGGGCTTGCGCGATGTGCTCAGCGGACTGGCCGGGTTGGGCGCCTTGCAGCAGTATGCCGCCTTTGAAACCTCGCGCGGGAAAACGCGTTTGCTGCACTATGGCCTGGCTACGACGGCACTTCTGACGGCCCTTCTTTCCAAGCCCAGCGCGGTGGTGATTCCATTCATGGCCTGCGCTTTGGCCCGAGGCGTATTCCGCCGGCCGGCAAGCCGGATTCTAGGCGCGCTGGGCCTGTGGCTGGCCATCGCCGTTGCCTTCGCCTTGCTGACTCAAAAATCGCAGGCAGCCGCCCATATCCGCGCTTTGCTGCCGCTTTGGGCCCGTCCCTTGCTCGCCGCCGACAGCCTCGCCTTCTACCTCGCCAAGCTGGTTTTCCCGGCTGCCCTATCGCCCGATTATGGGCGCGCCGCGGATGTCGCGATGGCTCAGGGCTGGATTTATTGGACCTGGATGGCGCCGGCGGCCGTGGCCGTGGGGATATGGCGCAGCGCCCAGCCCAGGATCGGCGCGGTTTGCGCCGGCCTTTTTTTCCTGGCGACCTGGCCCGTGCTCGGCTTTGTGCCGTTTTTGCATCAAGACCTCTCCACGGTCGCCGACCGCTATGTTTACCTGGCCATGATCGCCCCGGCTCTGGCGCTGGCCTGGGTATTGACAAAGTCAGGGAGCCGGCGCTGGCCATGGGCGGCCGCGGCGGTCGCATTGACGGCCTTGGCCGTCCGCAGCCGTACGCAGGCCGCCATATGGAACAACACAGGAACCTTATTCAGTCATATAGTGGCTTTAAACCCGGACAGCGGCGTGGCGCATTTAAACCTCGGCAATTATCTCAATAGTCAGGGTAAGTTACAGGAAGCCGAATTCCATTTCCGCCAAACCCTGCGCCTGCGTCCGGGAGACGGGCTTGCCTACAACAACCTCGGCAATCTCCAGGCGCAGCAGGGCCGGGTCCAAGCCGCCATTGAGAGTTTTAACCAGGCTTTGCGCAGCGGCGTGCCGGACAACATCATCACGGCGCACAACGCCCTCGGCGTTATCCTCGCCGGCCAGGGCAAACTTGATGAAGCCCAGCGCCATTATAGCGAAGCGCTCAGGCTTAACCCTCAACACAAAAAAATCCACAACAACATGGCCATGCTGCTGGCCAAGCGCGGGCGGCTTGATGAAGCCCGGTTTCATTTCGCGCAAGGACTTGGGGTGGATTCCGGCTCGCTTTCGGCTTACGCCACTCTCTGCGATTTCCTGCAGGTCAATAACCTTTTTGGCCCGGCCTCGGGTTGTTACCGGAAGGTCGTGGCCATGGCCCCGCTTCTCGCCGACGGCCGCAACAGCCTGGGATTTGTGCTAAGCCGGCTCGGCCGAGAGCTCGAGGCCATGCTCCAATTCCAAGAAGCCCTGCGGCTTAAGCCGGATCACCGGCAGGCGCTCTTCAACCTGGGTGTGGCCCATCATAACCTGGGCATAAGGCTGCTTAGCCTCGGCAAAAACGAGGAGGCCGTCAATCATTTCCAAAAGGCCCTAGGGCTGCAGCCCGGTTTCGAACCCAGCCGCAAGATATTGAGCGCCCTGGGAAAATAGCCGCAAATAGGCTCATCGCGCGGCCCGGGTCAATAACTTGTGTCGTTAGGCGGGGCGAAGCGCGTATGGATCTGGCTGAATTTTTTGATGATCGGGGTCATCGCAAGATGTTCGTTGAGCACGATGCGCCTTTTGATCTTCTTATGGTGCTCCCCGTCCACTCGAACGACAAACTCCGCATACAGCTCATTAGGATCCACCAGCTGCACCAACACCTTCGTGATGTTGTCGTAATCAAGCTGGTTGCGGCTGATGCCGGAGAGAAGGTCTTTGATGTCCTCGGCTTGATCCCCGCTGGGCAAGGCACGCCCGCGCGTCGCCTTCTTGCCGCTGACCCCCAGCCCGCGCAAGTCTGCGACCAGGGCCTTGGCCCTCGAGAACTGCGTCCTCATGTGGGCGATATCCGAATCCCGCGTCCGCGGCAGCGCCCCAATGAGCTCGGACTCCGAAAACTCAACTTGGCCGTCCGGGTCGATGCTGCCGTTGGCAAGCACCCAATCCATCGCCTGGCGCACCCCTTGATTTTGCTCCTCCGTGTTGACCATGGATTTCACGATCTCCCGCGCGGTGGCCTGTTTCATCTTTTGAATGGACTTGTCGCTTAAGAGCAGGGTAAAGGCCGACAGGCCGCGGCGGAAATAACTTCCCTCGGGATGGCCGGAGACGTTTGCCGGCAGCAGCAGCTCCAGGGGAAGCGCTGTCTTGGGGTTGGTGCCGTCGCCCTTCACACCCGCGAATTTCATGATCCCGTTGGCTTTGTCCAGCATGCGGCGCAGGCTGGCCTCGAACTGGTAGGTGAAAGCCTCCTGCGTGGTATAGACCCCGATGGGAGCGTACTGCCGGCCCGCGCCGTCCACATAGCCGAATGCGTTCACGTTGTCCTGCTTGTCGGTGTTGACGACCGTCCCCATCAACGGGACATTCCCCAACCCGACCTTGGTCCGGCTCTTGCCTTTGTAAATGTAAATCTGGCCCCCCACATCGTCTAAGAGGGTGACATGATCCTTCTCATTGCCCCAAAAAGATCCCGAGAAGATTCCAGCTACGGGAATCGCCACCGCCATGGGTATGCTGAAACGCCGTGACTGGTTGGCGCCGATGAAGTCGGGCTTTTTCCCCAACGCCTCGGAATGCTCCCGGCCCAGCTTTTTGATCCCCTCCGGATCGCTTACGCCGCCGATAAACCCCTCGGCGGCGGTTTTTACCGTTGCAGCCAAGGTATCCAAAAACCGGATATCGCCTCCGGCCAAAAGCTTTTCCAAGGCCTTCATCTGCGCCGAATCGTTGGGGTCCAGGATGAACTCGATGACGGCCTCCCGGCCCTCCCGCCACGTGGCATACAGGCTCAGCCGGGCCGTGGCATAACGCACAAGGGGAGCGACCAGCAGCCTATCCCCGAACTTATAGGAAAATTTGCCCGCCGTCTTTCCCACTCCCCCGTTCACCTCGTTTTGGGTAGTCAGGCGGTACTGATCCATTTCATTGCCCCAGAGGCGTCCAACCAACTGCCCTCCGGCGCTGAACACATCCGCATGGTCTATGCGCATCCTAAACCCCAGCTCATTTTGACTTAAGCGCTTCAAACCGACGCTTACCCCGTCCTCCCGGGCGTAGCCCAAGCTGACGCTGGCGGCCACAGGGCCTATCCCATAGGTCGCGGTGGGGGCTATCCACGCGCGCAGCCGCACGGGCAGCTGCCAAATCTCCCCGACCTGCATCGCCGAAATGCGTTCGGCCTTTAAGGGGAGCACGGTCTTGAATTTATGCAGCTTGATGAGCTCCGCCAATTCAAGACAGCGTTTGGAGCCGGAGAGCGGACGCGTCACCCGGGATAGTCCGCGCAGCTCGGCCCCGAAACCGATGGCGCCCTGCACCCCATCCACAATCTCGGGCAGCGGAGGGCTGGCCCCGATTCCCAACCGGACCTCATCGCGGATGGCGAGTTCCTCCGGCGAGGGATCCCTGAGCTCGCGGCTGGCCCCAAGGGTTAGACTCACTCCCGCGGCTTTCAAGGCTTTAGAACTGACGCTCTGAGAAACCGACAGCTTGACCTGTTTGCACACCGTATTTAAGATGCCGGAATAAAAGCTGTTGCTTTTTACCCTGTTCCAGAATTCGATCTTCTCGACCGCCGAAGGGTTCTTATCGGAAACGGCCTCCCTTAAATCGGGTGAGATCGCCCAAGAGCTGTCCGGAATGGGAATATTGTCCCCCCATTCCTTGACGGATTTCTTGGATTTGAGCTTTTCCTCGATCTTGCGCAGATCCGCCCCGGAGCCCTGGAGCCAGGAATCCTCCAGCCTGCGCTCGGCATCCTTAAAAGGCAGCGCCACTCCCCCGAAGCGGTCCGTCGTGTCCAACCCGTTGTCCGAATCGGGCTCGGCGAGCAGCGGATGAAGGGCGGAATGAACCCCCTGTCCGGACGAACCCGCGGCCGCGACGGCGGCCGGCGCGGCGAAGGCAAAGCCTTTTGAATCCGTGGCCCCATCATGAGCCGTGTCCCCATCAAAGAGAACTCTTCCCGGCTTGGCGGCCGCGGCATCCTTTATCGCGGATAGCCTGTCGGAAAATGCTTGGGGTGCCACATCCGTTGGGCCCTGCTCCTCGAGCAAGGCCAGACCTTCCGGGGTTATCATCCCATTGGGATGCAGATAGCGCCTCCACAGATCCGGGTCTGGAGCGGCAGGGACCAGCGAGCGCAGCTTTTGGATCTTGCGCCACCTGTCCCCCTCCAGTTTGTAGACCATGCCCAGCAAGCGCTTCTGCTGCTCAGGAGGCCGGATATCGATGTTTTCCAATATAAACCCCCAGCGGGCATACACACCCTCATCCATCATTAGGGCCGTCAAAGCGGTGGGCAAGGAGGGATCCAAGGCCGCGGCTCTCTGTTTTTCAAAAACCAAGAAAAGCGCCAGCGCAACGATAAACACCTTGCGACGGGAAATTATCTTGATCATGGTGAAAGTGTAGCCGGAAGCCTTCTGGAGGGTAAGGGTCTAAAGGCCTTGCCGTATTTAGGCCGGAAGACCCAAGAGATTAGGACCGCATATTCGTAATAGGCAACCTTCTACAGCCACCCCCGTCGCCGGGCCTCCAAAATGCCGGCTTGATAGGCATCCCGGCGATGAACCATCTGAAAAATCTTGACCTGCTCTGCATCGATTCGATAAATAACCCGATAATCCCCGACCCTTAAGCTCCATAAGGACTGG
>MGUO01000049.1:2279-3316 GCA_001800015.1 Elusimicrobia bacterium RIFCSPHIGHO2_02_FULL_57_9 | reverse complement strand
TCATCGGCAAGCAAGGCAAGGTCATCAAGGCCATCCGTTCGCTGGCCGCGGCGGCGGCCGCCAAGTCCGGCAAGAAAGTGGGCGTGGATCTGGATTAATGACGAAAATCGACTTCGTGACTCTTTTCCCCGGGATGTTTGCGAGCGTGGTCGCTGAAGGCTTGCTGGCTCGTGCCAGGGGAAAGGGCTTGCTTGAAACGGGCTTCGTCAATCCGCGGGATTTTAGCCCAGACAAGCGCCGCAAGGTCGATGAGAGGCCTTACGGCGGCGGAGCCGGCATGGTGATGACGCCTGAGCCGCTCTACGCGGCGATTAAGAGCGCGGCCAAGCGCGGCAGCCGCGTCGTTTACCTGTCCCCCCAGGGCCGGCCCTTCAATGAGAAAGTGGCGCGGCGTTTAGCCAAGGTCAGGCAACTTGTCTTGGTTTGCGGCCACTACGAAGGGATTGATGAAAGGGTTATGGGGCTCTTTAACGAGGAGATATCGATAGGCGACTACGTTTTATCCGGCGGGGAGTTGGCCGCTATGGTCGTGGCTGACGCGGTGACGCGCTGGCTGCCGGGCATGCTTAAGAAAGAAGGCGCTGTTGAGGCGGAATCTTTTTCGTTGACCGCCGGCCAACGGCCGTTGCTTGAATACCCGCAATACACTAGGCCGAAGTTATGGCGCAGCAAGAAGGTTCCGGAAGTGCTTCTTTCCGGAAATCACGGGAAAGTCGCCGAATGGCGCTTGCGCGCCGCCACACTTTCAACGAAAAGGAAACGTCCTGATTTACTCAAGACGGTCAGAAGTCATTAAGGAGATAAAGCATGGTGGCAGAACCTTTGGAAAAAAAGAAAAATATCCCGGAGTTTAGACCCGGCGACACCGTGAAAGTGCATATCAAGGTGATCGAAGGCGAGAGCGAGCGTATTCAGATGTTTGAGGGAACGGTGATAAGCCGGCGCGGAAGCGGCCTCTCTCAGACCTTTATGGTGCGCAAGATATCCTTCGGCGTCGGGGTGGAAAGGACGTTTCCGCTTTTCTCCCCCAATATCGA
>MGUO01000049.1:0-2266 GCA_001800015.1 Elusimicrobia bacterium RIFCSPHIGHO2_02_FULL_57_9 | reverse complement strand
AAAATTGAGGTTATCAAGTCGGGCCGCGTGCGTCGCGCGCGCCTTTATTATCTGCGGGGTCTTTCCGGCAAGGCCGCTCGTCTGACCGAAAAGGAGTCCTCCTCCGATCAGGCTTCCGGGGCCGCGGCCCAACCGCCGGTTCCCGCGCCCAAGACCGATTCGGTGAAAAAGACGAATCATGCCTCAGGCGCGGCCAGCCAGGCTCTAGGAGCTGTTTCGCCTCAAAAGTGATTGGAGAGCCGCTCCCCGGTGAACCAAGGGCTGCTTTTCGATTCGGGAATACGCTATAGCCTCGGCGTTGCGGAGCTTATAGGCGTTGACGAGGCCGGCCGCGGCCCTTTAGCGGGGCCGGTGGTGGCGGCAGCGGTGGTCCTGGGCCGGGAAGGTCTTGAATCGCTCTCGCAAGTCCGCGACTCGAAACTGCTCTCTGCCTCGTGGCGCGAAGCACTCTTCGAACCGATTTGCGCTCAGGCCAAGGCCGTCGCGCTGGCCTGGTCCCATCCCCGGCAAATCGAGCGCGCTAATATCTTGGCGGCCACCCTGGCTTCCATGCGCCGTGCCGTTAATCGGGTGTGTCGGCAGCGCAAATCCGCGTCTGCCTGCATGGTTCTTGTAGACGGCCGGTTTTGCATCCCGGAGCTGTCTCTTCCCCAGTTGGCGATTATTGACGGCGACAACCAGTCCCTGGCTATCGCTTGTGCCAGCGTGGTGGCCAAGGTATTCCGCGACCGCGTCATGCGCAGGCTTGACCGTCGCTACCCGGGTTACGGCTTGGCCCGGCACAAAGGCTATGGTACGGATGAGCATCTGCGGGCGCTGAAAAAGCTTGGCCCCTCCCCCGTTCACCGCAGGACATTTTCCCCCGTTCGGGAAGTTCTTCTTCCTTAATCAGAACCAATTCGAATCACCGGCAAAGTCGCAAAAATAACGGGAACTTTTTTGCCCTCCCAATCGTATATAAGATATGCGCCAACGGCCTGAGCCTTGTCGGACTCATAATCAAATGGCCGCTAAAGCGCTTTTCGGAGATAATTATGGGAGAGAAGCTAAATGAGCCTTCGAATCGAAATAGGCGCCCGGGCGGAGCAAAAAGCGGTCGAGCATCTCAAAGGCTTGGGCTATGAGATATTGGACAGGAATTTCCGCTTGAAATTCGGGGAAATAGACATTATCGCCCGGGACGGAGAGATGGTTGTCTTTGTCGAGGTTCGCTATCGGGCTTATAGCGACTTCGGTACGGCGGCGCAAACGGTAGACTGGCTTAAACAGCGCAAAATAAGGCGCTCCGCCATGGCCTATGCGCAAAGCAGGCGTTTGGATTGCCCAATGAGATTCGATGTGATTTCAATCGAGGCCAAAGAGTTGAGGCATTTTTCCGACGCTTTTTATTAGGGCTTGTGCCCCAAGCCCTTAAGGCTTTTGCTTTTCCCCCTTTAAATACTGCTCGAGCTCATTGAGGCTCATGTCCGCGGCGTTTTTCTTCTTGGCCGGGGAGGGGTCGGATGAGGACGGGGAGGGCTTTGCGGGGGCGGTTGGAGCGGACTCAGCCGGAGGCCCTTTCTTAGACGCCTCCGGCGCGGCGGCGGACTGCTTGTCGGCGGCCGGTGGCGGCGCGCCATCCTCCTCCTCCATAAATTCCTGAGCAACCGATTCTTCCCCTTCGCCAAGTCCTGCCGGCTCCAATTCCGGTTCTGGTTCCGGCTGCGTCTGCGGCCGGGGGGAGGCGGTTGGAGAGGCCTGGTGCGCCGGCCCGGTTCTAGAGAGGCGTTGCGCCTTCCCTGGCCCGGGCGGTTTTATAGTATAAGTCGGGGCCGCGGAAAACCCGGTCTCATCCAAATTTTCCGTCAGCCTTAGATAACGATGTCCCCACTGGGCGCATTTTTTGGGATCTAAATCGAACCAGGAGTCGAGGTCGAGGGGTTTAAGAGTTTTTCTCTCCAGATCGGCCTCAAAGGCGCGCTTTTCTTCACTGGATCGATTCTGCGTCACGATGGTTACACGAAGAACCGGGCCGGCGATGGTCTCGGCGGACCAGGACGTCTTGAAGTCGGTCTTAAGAGCTTTTCGGGCGTAGCTTTCCCAGCGTTGCTTATTTTTCGAGATTTCCATTTCGCCCTGTGAGAGGGAATGCCCTTGTTTTTGCAGGGTTGCGTGGGCCAAGAAAGCAAGAGAATGAAAGGCCTTCAACTCAAAAAGCTCGCCCAGAGTGGCCGGAGCGCGCCATTGGCGCGCGCTGAAAACATCCATGGCTGAAGCCGGGTACTTG
>MGUO01000048.1 GCA_001800015.1 Elusimicrobia bacterium RIFCSPHIGHO2_02_FULL_57_9 | reverse complement strand
CGTGGACCCCTCCAGTCCTTTGACCGTCGGGGCTTTTTTGGGCGACCGCCTGCGCATTCAAGAACATGCCCTGGATGCGGGTGTTTTTATCCGCAGCCTGGCCTCGCGCGGGATGATCGGGGGCGTGTCGCATACTATTTTCGGCGCTATTCACGTTCTGGAAGCCGCTGGTTTCAATAAAATTATCATCGAAACCGTGGGGACCGGCCAGGACGAGGTGGAAATTTTCCGGGTGGCCGACACGATTATGTATGTCACCACCCCGCATATGGGCGACGATATTCAGGCCATGAAAGCCGGAGTCATGGAAATCGGCGACTGCTTCATCGTCAACAAGGCCGATTTAGCCGGCAAGGACAAGGCCATCAGCGATTTGCGCTCGGCTTTAAGCCTTGGGCGCGGGCATAAGCCTAAACCGTGGGAAACCCCGGTGGCCGGAACTTCGGCGCTTGCCGGCGAGGGAATAGAGGAGCTGGGCAAGATTCTGGACGATCATTGGGATTATCTGGCCCGCAGCGGAGAAGGCCGCAGGCGCCTTAAAGCGCAGCATCGCGAGGAACTGTCGCTTTATATATCGCGGCGCGTCTATCGCAGCGCCTTAAGCCGTATTTCGGAGAAATATCTCGAGGACATGGTTGAGCATCGCACGGATCCCGCCTCCTTGGGCCGCAGGATTTTAAGAAATGATTCTTCTCGATCGAATTAATTTAAGCTGGCCGGCGCTGGCGGCTCTCGGGGCCGTCTTGATCCTGTCCGCCCTGGTTATCAGGTGGGTCCAGCGCAAAGGCATGCAATCAAAACGAGTCCGTTTCGGCTCGCTCATCGACATTAAGCCGCAGTCCAACGATCCCGCCATCGGCGCGGTTCTGGGGGGACGCTACATTTTGGGTCGGCCGCTGCAGAAGAGACATGAGGCGAACCTTTACGAGGCCAGGGATTTGTCGGATCAGCCGCGGGTTCTCCGGCGCATCCCCGAGGCGTTTTACAACAGCGCGAAAACGGCGGCGTCCCTCAAGCATCAGAATATCCAAGGGGTCGAAGCTATTTTTCAAGACGGCGCCGGCGTTTATATGGTTTATGACTCCGTTCCCGAACAGTCCGTCAGTCTGTTATTGGATAAATTCCCCGGACGGCGCATGACGGCCGGGCAGGCCCTGGGCGTTCTTAGGCCCGTGTGCGAGGCCCTCGATTACGCCCACGCCAATAGTTGCTTCCACGGGCATCTTTCTCCATTCCAAATTCTTATGGACGGCAAGAACCAGGTCAAGGTTAAGGATTTCTGCATCCCTTCGCAAAACGGGGAAAAGGACTACCAAGCGCCCGAGCAAGAGACCGGAGGCTCGAGCCCCGAGGCCGACATATTCGCTTTGGGGGCGTGCCTTTACGAGATTTTGACGGGCCACCCTCCTTTTAAAGCTCCGGCTAAAACATTAACAAAGGAGATCGAGAACTTAATCGGCCGCGCCATGGACGAGGATCCGGTCAAGCGCTTCCGCTGCGCCGGAGAGCTGTTGTCTGCTTTCGCCAAAAATGCATGATTCCTAACGGACCTCCTATCGTCGCTTTAGGCATAGCGGGTTCGCTGAGCATCCTGGCCTATTTGATTTTCAGCCATTTGGGCGCGTTGCTGCGGATCAGTGAGCATATAGAATGGAGTTGGGTCATGGCCGCGCTGGCCAGTTGCTTTGCCAGCTATGCCATGGGGGGCCTAGCCTTGGCCGAGATTCTCTCATTGCTTGGCTACGCGCTTTCTTTGGCCGAGCTTTTGGGAATCGCGCTGGTTTCCGCCACGGTGAACTATTTCGTCTCTTCGGCGGGGGTCAGCGGCTTTGCCTTGAAGGCGCATCTCCTGCGCCGCCGCGGCGTGCCTTACGGCATTACGGTCACGGCCTCGGTCTTGAGTTCCGCCATTCTTTATATCGTGCTGGCCGTGATCATCGCGCAAGGCTTCGGCTATTTGTTCCTTCATCTGCGCGGGACTAAAATCGCGGTCATGGAAAGCGCCTTGGGCTTGATCGTGCTTTTGGGCGCGGCCGTGCCGCTGCTGGTGTTTTTCTTCAATCACAAGCTGCGCAGCCGCATCGCCGGGCGCTTGTTTCATTGGGTCAACCGCGTCGTTTACTTTTTTTCCAAATCCGAGATTCCCCGGGAAGACTTCCGCGAGTTCGAGGAGCAGCTGGCCCGGGGCTTGGAGAACGTGCGTCTTAAAAAGCTGCACTTGACCAGGACTATCGCCTACACCTGCCTGGATTGGGGCATGGCCATGACCGCGCTTT
>MGUO01000047.1 GCA_001800015.1 Elusimicrobia bacterium RIFCSPHIGHO2_02_FULL_57_9 | reverse complement strand
GAAACCCGGGTGAGCGCGGGGGCCGGCCTTACCGGCGCCATCGAAACCAAAAATCTAGATTTTCTGCCGCCCGGCGCGCGAGCGCCGCGGGCTTTTACCGACGCCATCGGTGTTCGATCCGCGGAGGGAGGCACGGCCGTGCGCATAGGGCTTAGCGAACGCGTGCCATTTGCCGTCGATGAATCAGAGGATTTAAAATCCATCACCGTGCGCCTGCACAACACCCTGGTTCACACCAACTGGATTGTCTACTCCGCGACCGATGATTTCGTCGCCGAAGTGCGCTTCAAGCAGGAAGGCCAGGATGTGGCGGCTGTTTCCATCCTGCTGGAGCCGGGCAAAACCTTATGGGGTTATCATGCCCAGTTCGAGGGCAACGCCCTGCGCCTGGAATTGCGCCATCCTCCGCGCTTGGCCCTGCCGCCGGCTTCCCCCTTGTCGGGACTGAAAGTATTTTTGGATCCGGGCCACACCCCTTCGGCCCCAGGGGAGAATATCGGGCCTTTGGGAACCCGGGAGATGGATCTAAACTTCGCCCTGACCAAGGCCGTTGAAGCGCGGTTGATCGGGCAGGGCGCCAAGCCGCTGTTGAGCCGCAACACCAACGAGGACGATGTCCCGCTGGCCGAACGTCCGCGCATGGCCTGGGATAACAAAGCCGACTTGTTCGTCAGCATTCATAACAACAATCTTCCGGATGGATCCAATCCCTTCGCCTTCCCGCACGGCCATTCGACCTTCTATTACCATCCCCACAGCATGGCTCTGGCCCGGGAAATACACGCCTCCTATCGGAAGCGCGTTCCCATTCCCGATGAGAAATTGCGTTTTGGGGATCTGCTGGTGCTGCGCGCGACGCAAATGCCGGCCGTCTTGACCGAATCGGCTTATCTGACTCTCCCGGACCAGGAGGAAAAACTATTGGACCCGAAGTTCCGCGGAAAAGTCGCCGACGCCATTGTCGCCGGCCTGCGCGCTTTCCTTGAAAAAGAACGGGGCAAGCAAGGCCGGCGCATAATGCCGAAATGACCGCCACCGCATTTCCTTATGGCGGTCATTTCGGCACCTTGCCAGGAATGCCGAAATGACCATTACCCCTCTGAACACCGGATATCTCGAAGCCCTGTACGATATCCTGGATTTCCACTGCCGGCTGAAAGATGCGGAGGAAGATAAGATCTGGGGACGCATCGTGGAAAAGCTTGCCGTGGTCCTGGGAACCGAAGCGGCCACTTATTATTCTTATCTGCCCAGCAAGCGCCAGCTTTTGCCGCGCTATGCGCTCGGCGCGGCCGCCAAGGACATATCGGGCACTGGGGTGGATATCCGCACCGGCATATGCGGCTGGGTCGCCACCCACCGAGAGCCGCTGATCATCGCCGATGCCTACAAGGACGAGCGCTTCTTGCGCGAGGTCGACTCGGTCACCGGATTTAAAACCAAGAACGTGCTGGCCGTGCCTCTGGTCGACCGGCTGGAGCTCACGGGAGTGATTCAGCTCCTTAACAAGGGCCCGGAGCCCTTCAGCAAGGAAGACCTGCGCTTCGTTGAGGCCGCCTGCCGCACCACATCCCTGACCCTGCGGCTTTTCAAGCTGGAGAGCATGGTGGACAAAGTGACCGCGCGCAACGCCAGCATCCTGGAGAATCTCGGCGGCGGCTTTATCGCCGTGGACATGCATGGCCGCATCATGCTCATGAACCCGGCCGCGCGACGCATCCTGGGACTCACCGGCGATTTGCCGCTTTCCATCCCCGTGGATCAGGCCCTCATGCACGCCTCCCGGGTCGCCGACATTCTGCTCGATGCCTTGGCCACCCGGAAGGTGGCCAAGCGCCAGGAGCTTAGCTGGACTTATAAAGGAAGCACTAAAATCCTCGGCTACAGCACCATCATGATCCAGGACCCGCAAGGCGAAATCACCGGCGCCGGAATCACCTTCCAAGATATCACAGCGGTTAAAAAATAAGCGCTCGCCTGAACAAACGCTTGCCTTCAAGCGCCCGGGGCGGTATTGCGATCGAGGCGCAACGTCCCAGGCGAAGCCTGGGGCGGCAGCCGTTTATAAGGTAAAATATAATCAACAAGCCTCGTTACCGGAGGAACTATGAACCTGGGAGATTCAGCTCTTGATTTTTCCCTAAAAGCCACAGATGGCAAAACCTATTCCTTGAAGAACTTCAAGGACGCCAAGGCGCTGGCGGTGATCTTTTCCTGCAATCACTGCCCTTACGTCAAAGCCTATGAAAACCGCATGGTTTCCATCTCGAAAGACTATGCGCCCAGGGG
>MGUO01000046.1 GCA_001800015.1 Elusimicrobia bacterium RIFCSPHIGHO2_02_FULL_57_9 | reverse complement strand
CACCCATCCCGATTTGGCGGATAAGTTGTCCGCTTTGGCGCATCGTTTTTGCCATCCGACCCTGGGAACTTGTTCCGCGGACACGCCTCTGGCCGCTTGCAACCACGGCACGAGAACCTCGGGCATAGCCGCGGCTAAGACGGAAAACAGCAACGCCATCGCCGGGGTTTCCTGGGGCGCTCAGATTCTTTCCCTGCGGGTTTTCCAAACCTCGGATTGCACCAGCTCCTGCGGCGACAACGGCAGCGCTTGCGCGGCCGACGACGCGGGGGTGGCCTCCGCCATCAATTATGCGGCATCCCTTCAGAATTCACCCCAATACGGCAAGCTGGTGATTAATATCAGCCTCGGCCAAAGCGGGGGTCCTTGCGCGGCCGTGGTGCGCGATGCCATCGGCCTGTCCACGGCGGCGGGCATTCCGGTGGTCATTTCCGCCGGCAACGACGGCGGGGCGGTCAATTCTCCCGCCAATTGCGCCGGGACCACGGGCGGCGCCGGCATCATCCCCGTGGGAGCCACCGATTCCAACAATAACATCGCCGCGTTTTCATCGCGCGGCCCCGAGCTGGCCGCCAACGGCGTGGTCGCGCCCGGCCTTAATGTTTTGACGCTGGATATAAACGGCAATACCGTCGCCGCTTCAGGGACCTCCTTCGCCGCGCCGCATGTCGCGGGTTTGGCCGCCCTGATTCTGGCCGCCAAACCCAATTTCACCCCGGCGCAGGTACAGACCGCCATTCGGGGCGGGGCCGAGAATATCGGCGTTGCCGGTTTGGCAAGCGCGAGATTCGGCTTGGATGCCGGGGGCCGGCCGCTGGGAAACATCGCCGGAGCCGGCCGCATTAACGCCTTCCGCTCTCTGCGCCTGGCCGTCAACGGCACCCTGGCGGATTTCGCCGGGGATCAAAAGGCCATCGCCTTTCCCAATCCTTTCCGCACCGCTTCGGCCGGTACTGTTTCTTTCAGCGTTCCCTTAAGCCTGCAGAGCTCCCACAGTACGATCAATATCTATGCCGTCGACGGCCAATTGGTCCGGGAGCTGCCCGGCCTGGCTTGGGACGGGAAAAATACCGAAGGCAAGCTGGTCGCCTCCGGGACCTATATCTTTCTGGTTTCCACCGACAAGGGACACACCCGCGGCCGCGTGGCCGTGATCCGTTAAAATTAACGTGGTTGGCACATCCGGAGATTATTTAGTAGCCTTTAATCGCAGCCGGCAGCGGGAGATCGCCGCTAAAGTGCTTAAGGCGGAGGACTATCAGTCCCGCAGCCAAGGGTTGCTGGGAAAGGGGGCGATGGATCCGCAGGAGGGCCTGTGGATTATCCCTTGTCCCATGATTCATACCTTTTTTATGAAATTCGCCATAGATGTCCTGTTTTTAAACCGCGACCTCAAAGTGGTGCGGGTTATGGAGAATTTAAGGCCCTGGAGATTGTCGCCCTGGGTTTTTAAGGCGCATAGCGTGCTGGAATTGGCCGCCGGTACGGTTGGCGGCTTAACTTGCGTAGGGGATCAGATTGAGATAAGGTGACGGGATTTCCGCTTTAGCATGTCTGAAGAAACCGCATTCAAGACTGTATCCGGGATAGAAATAGGCCGCTACTACGGCCCCGAGAACGCCCCCGGCCCCGAAAATCTGGGCCATGCCGGCGAGTATCCTTTTACCCGCGGCATACAGAAAACCATGTACCGGGGCCGGCTTTGGACCATGCGCCAATACGCCGGCTTCGGCACCGCCCGGCAGACCAACGAGCGCTTCCGTTGGCTTCTTTCCCAGGGGCAGACGGGCCTTTCCACCGCTTTTGACCTGCCCGCTCAAATGGGCCTGGACGCCGACGACGCCCGGGCCAAGGGCGAGGTGGGGCGAGTCGGGGTTCACATCGGGACCATCGAGGATATGGAGCGGCTCTTCGAGAATATTCCGCTCGATAAAGTTTCGACCTCGCTGACCATCAACGCCACGGCGGTCGTTCTGCTGGCCTTTTACGTCGCCGTAGCCAAGCGGCGCGCCGTTGGGCCCGAGGCTTTGCGCGGCACCCTGCAAAACGACATACTCAAGGAATTCATCGCCCGCGGGACTTACATTTACCCCGTAGCGCCTTCCCTGCGTCTGGTGGCGGACTCGATGGAATACGCCTTCCGGCATATGCCTAATTTCCACCCTATTTCCATCTCGGGCTATCATATCCGTGAAGCCGGTTCAGACGCGGTTCAAGAAATCGCGTTTACTTTCGCGAACGCCGAAGTCTACATTAAGGAACTGCTGCGCCGGGGCCTTACCGTGGATCAATGCGGCGGGCGGCTGGCTTTCTTTTTCGGCTGCCATAATCACTTTCTCGAGGAAATCGCCAAGTTTCGCGCGGCGCGGCGGGTGTGGGCGAAAATGATGAAAGAAGACTACGGCGCCCGGGACCCCAAAACGATTTCCCTGCGCTTTCACGTTCAGACCTGCGGCTCGACTTTAACCAGCCAGCAGCCCCGTAACAACGTGGTGCGCGTCAGCCTTCAGGCCATGGCCGCGGTTTTAGGAGGCTGCCAATCCCTGCACACCAACGCCTACGACGAGGCCCTGGCCTTGCCCAGCCGCCAATCCGCCGAACTGGCCTTGCGCACCCAACAAATCCTGGCCCATGAAACGGGAATTCCAGATACGGTTGATCCCACGGCCGGCTCCTGGGCCATCGAATCGCTTACCGCGCAACTGGAGAGCAAGATTTGGGAAACGATCAAGCGCGTGCGCGACGGCGGCGGCATGCTGGGACTCATCGAAAAAGGCGTTCCCCAGGGAGAGATCCAAGAGAAGGCCTATCAATATCAGCAGGACGTGGAATCCGGAAGACGTAAGATCGTAGGTCTGAATTATCTAGCGCTTGAAAGCGAAAATGGAAAAAGGAAGGAAACCCTGAAGGTTTCTCCAAAAGTGGAATCAGAGCAGATCAAGGGACTAATAGCTTTCAAGCGCAACCGGGCCTCAGGCCCGGCATCCGTTGCCGCGGAAAAAGCGCTGCAGCAGTTAGCTTCAGCGGCGGCTTCAACTGAAAATCTATTTCCCCACATCCTCAATTGCGTCGAATCCCGCGCCACGCTGGGCGAGATCTGCGGCAGGCTCCGCGCCCAATTCGGAGAATTCCATGGCGGTTAAGGGAGTCCAGCGCCACAAAACAGTCAGGGAAATCTTGTTTGAGCACAAGCCCATAGACGAAGACAAGCTCAACCAAGTCGAGGCTGAAGCCAATTCCTCTAATATGCCCATCCAGGCGGTGCTCCTCGAAAGGAAACTCATAACGGCGGAGCAGCTCTTGAAGCTGGTGTCGGAGGAGTGGAAGGTCAAGGTGGCCAATATCACCGACGCTGATATCTCGGCTGAGCTGGTCAAGATCATTCCGGAAGCCATGGCCCGCCGGCACACGGTGCTTCCCTTTGCCAAGGATGAGAGCTCTCTGTCGGTGGCGATGGCCGATCCGCTCGACATGTTCGTCGTAGAAGACCTGCGCACCCGCACCGGGCTTGAAATCAAGCCCTTTCTGGCCCTGACCCCGGATATTGTATCCAACATCGACATGGCCTACGGAAAGGGCGGCGGGGCGCTTCTTCAAAAAATCAAGGAAGACGAGGCTCAGAACAAAAACTTTCTGGAGGATTGGAAGCCGGATGAGTCCGGGAGCAAGGGGTTGGAGGTGGTCAGGGAAGGCCCCAAGGCCTCCGACATCACCAAGGTCGACGCCTCCGCCCCCGAAGTCGAGAAAATGGTCAACGCCATCATCCTGGCCGCCATCAAAGTCAAGGCCTCGGACATCCACATCGAGCCCTTCGAGGATCCCAGCGGAAAGAACTCTCGCGTGCTCCTGCGTTTCCGCATCGATGGGATATTGCGGCCGGGACCGTTCCAGATTCCCTGGGTCTACCGCTACGCCCTGACGGCCAAGATCAAGATCATGACCAATTCCATGAATATCACGGAGCGGCGCATTCCCCAGTCGGGGCGCATCCAGGTTTTAAACCAGGGCAATCCTCTCGAATTCCGGGTCGAGATGGTGCCGACCGTTTACGGCGAGTCTTGCGTCATGCGCATCCTCGACCGTAGAGCCGTCCAGGTGGACATCACCAAGATGGGCTTCCTGAAGGAAACCGAAGAAAAATTTTTGGGGCTTCTCGCGGGAGTCGGCGGCAAGAAGAACTTCGGCCTGGTCCTGGTTTGCGGTCCCACCGGATCGGGGAAATCCACCACCCTCTATGGAGCGCTCAATTATATTAACCAGCCTGA
>MGUO01000045.1:4133-11025 GCA_001800015.1 Elusimicrobia bacterium RIFCSPHIGHO2_02_FULL_57_9 | reverse complement strand
TCCGCATCCCAGATCAAGGATTCCGCCGCGTCCAAAGAGGTATACTGGCCCACTGAGGACGCGGCGGAATCCTTGATCTGGGATGCGGAATCCACCGGCCAGGTGGCGCCTCCGTCATCAGAGCTGGTATATTTCAAAACGTATTTCCCGCTGCTCCAGTAAGCGTAAGAAATATGCGGATTGCCGTTCACATCAATAGCGATGGACCGGCTTTCCTCCCTGGCCCCGCCGCCCGCAAATTGAATATCCCACGCGCTTGCGCCTGAATATCTGGCGTATTTGAGATCGAAAGCGTCATTGTACAAATAGGCAACGTGCAGGTTACCCGCCTTGTCCACGGTAATGGAGGTGTCGCGGCCCATATCATCGAGAGTATCCACGATCTCAAAGGAGAATGGCGAATTAAAGGCCGAGACCGTATCCGATGGGACCGAATAATTTCCCCAGGCGTCACGGGCCCAGAGACGGAGATAAATTATTTTTTCCGGAGTAAGACCGGCCATGACGGTGGATACCACAATGCCGACCGTCACCGGCCCGGTGGGAATAATCACCTGGGCATTGGCCGTGCTCCATACCACCACGGCCGGCTGGCTGCTCCACTGAATGTGGAATTCACTGCCGGCAGGCAGGTTGCCTGCTGTCCCGTCATCTCCCGGCGCCAGCCATTGCACGGTTACGGCGCTGGACTGGCCGGATGGATAAGCGGACACGGCCGCGGGAGAAGAGGGCGCTATTTCCGGCCAATCGACATAGGCGTTAGGATCGTTTTCGTAAGCCGGCCCCATCCGAACGCCGCCGGCGCCGCGCATGCTGATGCGGGAGCCGACATTGAGTAAACTGCCGTTGACATTAACTGCTATGTTAATATCGGCAAAATTTATGTTGGTAAAAGTAGAGACGAAGGTCCCACCCGGAAAGTTGATGGCGGTGGTCCCGGCGGGGAGGCCGCTGAATGTGAGCGAAGCTATGAAAAGGGTCGCGCCCGCAGCCTGGGTCGCGATGAATACGCCGTACTGAGCGCCCTGCACCGTGTTCGAGCTCAGGCTCAGATTGCCTGTATTGCCGACGTCGAGATAAAGGCCGGCGCCCAAGGCCCCCCCCGTCAGAGTGCTGGTCGCAACGGACAGATTGACGCTGCCCTGGCTGAGATAGAGCGCTCTGCCGGCGGAATTCGTAGCCAACAGAAAGCTTCCGCCGATGACGGTGCCGGTGGAGCCCGCGATGAAAACAGCCGTTGGTCCCAAGATACGAGTGCCCAGAATAGTGGTCGTGGAGGTACCACCATTTAAACCGCCGAGGGCAATGCCGTAGGTGCCGTTACCAATGACGGTGCTTAAGCTGATGGTGGTCTGGCTCGCACCTTCAATAAGGGCGCCCTTCCCCGTCGGGCTAAACAGATAGCTCTGGATGACGGTGTTATTGGAAGCTCCCGGAAGGACCCATAAGGCAGCGTTGACCGTTGTATTGGTGATCGTGCTGAAGCTGACCGTATTGGCGTTAGCGCCGGTCGTCAGGACCAGGCCCTTGGTCCCGGTCACTTTGCTTTGGGCGATGGTATTGTAGGCGGCATTGATTATCTGCAGACCTGCGTAGACCCCCCCATTGCTGGTCACGGTGCTGAAGCTGATCGTATTGTAGTTGGCGCCGGAATTCAGGTAGGCGCCGAATCCCGATGGATTGGAGATGTCGCTCTGGGTGATGGTGTTGGAGGAAGCGTTGCTGTTGAGATAAAGGGCGCCGCCGGTGATGGCGTTGCCGTTGCTGGATATGGTGCTCAGGCTGATCGTATTGTAGCTGGCATTGGACAACCAAGCGGCGAATCCGGACGGATTGGAGATATTGCTCTGGGTGATGGTGTTGCAAGATGCGGCATTGAGATAAAGGGCAGCG
The DNA here is from genome assembly GCA_001800015.1 of Elusimicrobia bacterium RIFCSPHIGHO2_02_FULL_57_9. Classification (GTDB taxonomy): domain Bacteria; phylum Elusimicrobiota; class Elusimicrobia; order UBA1565; family UBA9628; genus O2-02-FULL-57-9. The sequence goes on along the minus strand of MGUO01000045.1, from coordinate 9,132 downwards.
TAGTCGGAGCCGCTCTCATCGTCGTCGTTACTGATCAGGGTGCTGAGACTGATGGTATTGAACTTGGCATTAGCTTCGAAATAAGCTCCGCTTGCCTGCGTTCCTCCCTCCAGATAACTCTGCGTAACGGTATTGTAAGCAGACCCGTTGCGGAAATAGAGGGCGACGGTACCGTTACCCAGGCTTGTGATGGAACTGAAAGATACCGTGCCGGCGGCTCCGCTAATCACCAGGCCATGGGCCGATGCCACGGTGATGCTGGATTGAGAAACCATGCCGGCGCTTGAGATGGCCATACCCGCCTGGCTGATTCTGCCCGCATTATCCATGATATTGACGCCGTCAACGACCAGAGAAGCCGAAGCGGACAGCACCCCATAGCTCAGCGATTTCGAGGGAATGAGGTTGATGTTTTGCAAGGTCACGCTGTCATTGGCAATTTGGAAAGCGGCCGTGGAACTCACAGGAGGATTGATCACAGGATGGGCGCCGGCGGAAAGCGCCGGGTCAAGCATAATGGTCAAGCTTGAGCCGTTGGTGGTGAAACCCTGCACCGTTACCTGCTCGGAATAAGTCAGCCCGTCTTCGATGATCACGCAGGCATGTCCCGTCAGCGTCTGGGGGAGGGCGTTTACCGCGGCCTGAATCGTGGTGTAATTGCAGGACCCCGACTGGCAGACGGTGCGCGTGAGGGGGCAGAGCCCCTCGACCCAGTTGACCTTGCCGTTGGCATCATCATCGAAGTTTTCACCCCAAAAACCGGCGCTCCACCCAAAGAAGGTCCAGGCAAGCCCGGCGTCCGCTGCCGCCACGCTCACGTTGTGAAGATAGGAATTGGGCCTTGAGTTGCCGAACCTCAAGCCATAGAAGGCGGCCTGGCTGGAAAGGCCCTTGGCGGTGATGTAGGTGCTGGTTGAGGAATTGCCCTGGCCCGCGAAATCGAAGGTGGAACTGGCCAAACTGACCCCAGCCGAGCCTGCGAGTTGCAGCCCAGACTCATCGGCATTGGCGACGCTGGAATAGGCCAAAGTAAAGGTCCCGGAATCCACGAAGATGTAATAAGTCGAAGAAGCGTCAAGCCGGTCTATAATACTAACAGCGGAAGCCGCGCCGATGAGCTTAAAACCACCATCCGGCGCGACCGTCAGCTTCGAGCGTCCGCCGCGGAAAGTCGAGGCGGAATTGCCGAATAACAGCTTTTTTGGCCAATTCGCATCGTCTGAAGCGGCGCTGGTGACGAAATCAAGGCTATCGTTGCTGCCGTTGGACGAGCCCGTGTTCAGGTTAAAATTGACCTTAGTATGAGTAAAGGAGCAACCGTTGGTTGATGGCACGCAGGGAAAAGCCCCCAACACCCCGGAACTCGAGCCTTTAACTTCCCAGTTGTCGAAACCCCTATGGGTGAGCGTGATGAGCTCGCTTAATGTACCGGCGTCGGAAGTGGTAATGGCCGTGATGCTATGGCCGCTTCCCTGCATGAGTTTTGGCGCGGTGTTGGTTGAGGCATAGAGCCGGGTTGAGTATTCCAGGGCCAAGGTCGAGCCGGAAACCGTATAGTCGCCGTAGAGGCGGATTGTGCCGGTGTCATAGTCCTGGTTGTAGGATAGGAGATAGAAGCCGGTGTTATTAAATCCTGCGTTGCTTATGCCCAAGGCCGGATTAACCCTGGTGTTTTTAAGGGTCATGGTGTTGCTGGTAGCGATGGGTTCGAAATAAATTTCCGCCGTGGTATTAGGCGCGGCAATCCCGGAGGCGGCATAGCCTATATTGCAATTGGCGCAGTTGGTTCCGGTCGCATTCCAGGAATAAATGCCGTAGTCTGAGTTTGAGTAAAAGCTGCTGAAGCTTAGGATGTTGTTGGAACCGTTGAGCCAAATGCCGTAGCCTGAGTTTGAGTAAAAGTTATTGGAGCTTAGAATGTTGTTGGCGCCGCTGATAACAATGCCGTAGCTTGAGTTTGAGTAAAAGTTATTGGAGCTTAAGGTATTATTGTCAGAGCCCCCATTGAGCCAAATGCCGGCACCTGAGTTTGCGTAGGAGCTATTGGACCTTAGGGTGTTGTTGTCAGAGCCAGAGAAATAAATGCCGGACGCGAAATTCTTGTAAAACAGATTATAGGCAAAGCTGTTGTTGGAAGCGTTGGCAGCGTAAATTCCATAATGACCCTCTCTCACCGTGGAACTCGATAGCGAGCCTCTAACCCCAGAACCATCAAAGGCAATGCCGTATTTGGGAGAAGCGCTGCTCCCCAAATAAGCGAATTCTCCATAGGAAAGGCTAAAGCTTGTGGTATTTCGCGCCAGGTTGCGGATATAGGCGGTGTTGCTGGCCGTATTGGTTCCTGAAGATCTGACCAATACATTCCGGGTGAGATTGCCCACGATGATGCCGGTTGAGGCAGAATGGTTGTAAATCAATCCGCCTGACCAGTTTATAGTCGTGGGATTTCCAGGTATGATACTGGTGATGGTTTTGCGCTCGGTCTCATCCGTAGCGCTTCGCGAGGTTTTGCCTATGGTGATCTCGTCGCCCACGTCCCAGCCCGCTGCGCCGGCGCCTGAAATAGTGAGGCTGACAGCGCCCGCCAAAGCATCCGAGAGCGAATAGCCGAATGGCGTCTTGGTTGCGCCCCTGAGCGTGAAGTTGCCGCCGTTATTGATGACAAGACCGTACTGGCCGGGGCTGCTGCCGTAAGCCAGGACAAGATGGGCGGTGGTGCCGGCCGGAATAGGAGAGGCTTCTGTTCCCATGTCCAGGGTGCCTCCCGCGACCACGGTCATGGAGCCGCCCACCAAGGTAAAGCTGCTGTGAAAAACCCGGCTGAACGCAAGCGTGCCGGCTACCGTGGTGGTGGCGGCCGTTGCGCTGAGGTTATCCACGACCAAGGTATGCCCGGCCGCAATGGTGACCGGGTTGCAAGAGCTCGGTACGGAGGGCGGGTTCCACGCCGCGGGACTGGACCAGTTGGCCGGCCCCGGCCCGGCGCTGGCCCTGGCCCCGCAGACCGTAACGGTGCTCCCGTTGGATACGGGAGAAAAGTTATCGGGATATTCATCCCGGGTGAATATGCGGAAATAATAAGTGCCGTCGATAAAATTATCCGCATACTGCTGGAGGCTCGCCCCCATGACGCAGGAGGTGGCAATATCGATTTTAGTGAAAGCCGTATCCGTGGTTTTTGGATCCCAATTGCCCTGGGCCTTGGCCGGATCCGTGGTATGCATGATCCGGTAAAGACTCCCGCCGGGCAAATTCTGGAACTGATTTTCATCGTCCATATCCCAGGGACTAGACCAGGTCAAAGTAATGTTATTGCCGCTATTTGAGGTGTTCAAGGACGTAACCGCCATGGGGCTGTTGGAATCCATCCAAACGGCATAAACCTGGCTGGCATCCACGGGCGGGTTTGGCCTTTGGGCCATGATATGGATTTTACCGGTGCTAGAAATCGCCACGTTGCTATTGTCGCCCTCATCATTGCCGCTGATCGCAGGAGCTCTATAGGTTTGCCAGCTTCCGCAGCCGTTATAATGGGTAAAACCAATCCGCTGCATTCCCACGGCCAGCGCCGGGTTATGCGGGAAACTGATGACCGGATGCCCGGCAGGGTCCAGGTCCATATCCAGATGGGGGCCTTGGGCAACCCCGGCCGTAGCGACGCTTATGGACCAGCCGGCAGCGCTTCTGGAGGCGTATTTTATACTGTAGTTGGGCGCTCCGGTATCGTGGAAAGCGACATGGGGCACGTTGTTTGAGTCGGTGACGATGGCCAGGGCCCTTTGAAACACATTGCTGGTGTTGTCCACGGCCGCCGCCAGTTTTTCCGGCCCGATATCCTTGACTCCATCGTCATTGGCCCGGACATACATGATGTTGGAGAGATTGGAAGGAGTATTGGAGCTGTGATAAACCATGTGCAGCTTTCCCGCCTGATCCTGATGCAGACCGGTGGCCAAACAGGAGGGATTGTCGAAAGCGCAAGAGAAACCGTCAAAAGCATTGCCTCCGTTGTCGTCGATCAACACATTGGAGCCTCCCCAATTGCCGGCGCTGGTTTGGCTGGAGTAGTATAAACCCTGAGAACTGGCGGCGCCATTGGCTTTAAGAAAATAGATAATGCGGAAGGTATCGTCGCTCCTGCGGTAAAAAGCGGAAAGACCCCAGAAAAAACTTTGGGGAGTGACCTGCACCTCGCCCGGCGCCCAACTGGCCCCCGTTTTTCTCTGGTAGTAAACAGCTCTTTCCCCCGGCGTCATGGCTGCGCCGTCTCTTTGCGCATAGACCAGGCGCGGCTCATCGTTGCTATTCAAGCCTAAATAGGACAAACGATACTCGCTACGCTGCGTCCGGGTGCTGAATTCAGGCTCTCTATTCCAAGCGCTGCCGTTGAAATAAACATAATTAACGTCGCTGGAACTAACGGAAACGGGATTGGGCGAAGTATTGGTGGTGTGGGGATGGCCGGAAGAATCCAAAACCAGCCAGTTGGTGCCGGTGCCGGAAGACAGGGCGATTACCGTCAAATCCTTCCAGTCAGCCCATGAACATGGGACGGATAGCGCGATAGAGAAAAGAACAAAAGCCAGCCGGTGGAATATCATCGCGATTTCACCCCCGGCTTGGCGCCGAACTTAAGGGTGAACGAAAAGCGATGCGTGGTGCCCAGTTCCCCATAAGGCACGATGGCGTAATCCAGGTTTCCAAACCGCGAGATAAAGCCCGCGCCCATGAACATCCCATAAAACTCGGAAATTCCAGAGGCGGTCGTGCCCAAAGCCTTGCCCAAGGCGGCAGTCTTCTGCTCATTGGTATGAGTGCGATAGCCGGCGCGCAAGGCAAAGGGACCAAAGCCGAGATACTCGGCGCCCAGACGCAGCGCCGGGCCTAAATCCCTGGGAAAATCGAGCTGCAGGGTCAAGGCATGAGGGAATTTGGACGTCATGCCGTAGGCAACTGCGGCGCGCAATGTCCTAGGGAGCGGATAGGATTGCTCGAGGAA
>MGUO01000045.1:2536-4118 GCA_001800015.1 Elusimicrobia bacterium RIFCSPHIGHO2_02_FULL_57_9 | reverse complement strand
CAAATTAAAAATCCCGGCTCCCAAGGACACCGGAACGCTTTCCAGCCGGCGCAAGGCGCCAAAGTCCAGAGCATAAGCTGAGGCTGAATTCGCGCCGATAGTCTGGCGGATATATTTGAAAGTGGCTCCCAGGCCTACGCCGAAAAATTGATGGGCGCCGCTTAAGCCCAGAGCCGTGTCGGAGGCCCCGAAATTTCCGTCCGGGTCCTTGCTCTCCGAAACGCGCTGCTCGAGACCGCCCAGATTAAGATGCGTCAGGCTCATGCCGAAGGGCCGGGCGACAAAGCCCATCTGGGTCATTTGAATGTCTTGGATGTGGACCGAGTGCGCGACCAGCATTTCATAGCGCCCGCGGCCGGTTTCGTAAGCCCCGGGGTAAGCCAGGCCCGCCGGATTATAGTGGAGGGCGGAGGCGTCGTTAGAAATAGCGACAAAAGCCTCCGAGAGCCCGATAGGACGCGCTCCGTATCCCAAGTTCAGGAAGGTGGCGGCAGTGGTGCCGGGTCCGGCGGCTGAGGCGTAATGGGAAAGCAGCAGCCCTGCAAGGGATAAGAGCCTGGAAAGTCTGATTGGGTGTTGGAACACGAAATAGAGCCTTTTATTAATATCGGGATAATGTAAAATATGCGTTTGACGATTCTATTACAGCGGTTATACGCCGCCGGATGGCTGATTGGCCTTGTTTTAGCGGCCTGCGCCGGGCCGATGGATCGCGGTTCGCCTCCTGTCCCATCACAGATATCCGCCGACCTCTCTGAGGAACAAACGCCGGCCACGCTTCCGGAACTGCTCACCCAGATCGAGGATTCCTACCGCCGGGGAAACTATGACCGCGGTCTGGTCCTCGTCAAGAGAGCTCTTGAACTCAAACAGGCCGACGTGTCGAGCTTGGACCGGATTGGTTCGGTCTACTATCTCCTCGGTCGTTACGGAGAGGCCCTAACCATATGGCGCCAGGCCCTCCCATTGGAACGTAACCTCCAGAGACGCCGCGAGCTTGGAAACTCCATCGCCGTGGCACGCCGCAGCCTCGGACTTGCGCATGAAGAGCCGCCGCTTCCCCAGCCGCGGACCAGGCTCAAGGTAAAGAAACCGCGGCGGCGGCCGGACCGGCGGCAGATCCAAGATCTCTACAAAAAGGGGATAAGGTACTACGCCCGGGGTGAGTACCTTCAGGCAACAACGGCCTTTCTGCGCATTTTGGAACTAGACCCAGGCAATGGAGATGCGACCAAGGCCTTGGAGCGCCTGCGCCTTGAGCCCGGCGCCGATAGAGCCCCCACAGGGCCATGAATATCCGAGTCAAGCTCGCTTTAGTCTTCAGCGTGACCATCGCGCTCTCCGTTGGGGCCGCGTGCCTGGCCTTTGTGCAGCTGCAGAAAAACGCCCTGCGCCGCTCGGAGCACGAAAAAGAACGCCTGCTCCTTGACAGCATCCGGAAGGTAGCCGCAGAGTCCCTGCTGGCTCGCGATCCCCTCTTGGTGATCTCCTACCTGAGCTTCCTGCGCCGGGAGCGGCCCGAGGTCGTAGGCTGCAGGGTCCTTCTGGACGGGGAATGGCAGGAGGTCGCGGGAGCCGGACG
>MGUO01000045.1:0-2513 GCA_001800015.1 Elusimicrobia bacterium RIFCSPHIGHO2_02_FULL_57_9 | reverse complement strand
ATATCATCGAAGCATCCCTGCCCGGTACAACGCCACGGCAGGCGGCGGTCGAGATCCACATTTCCTCACGTCTGCTCGCCCAGCGCGAACGGGCGCAGTTCGCCGCGATGCTGCGCAATATCGCGCGGCTCGCCGCTGCAGCACTCTGTCTCGGCATTGTCTTTTCGGCCCTCTTGAGCCATACCATGACCAGGCGCATCGTCAATATTGAGAGCGCGCTCGATGCCATCGGCCGGGGGAATCTCGCTCAGGTCGTAGAGGCTGCCGGCTCTGATGAAATCACGCGACTGGCGCGCGGCGTCAACGAAATGTCCCAAAGGCTCAGCGAGCTTGATGAAATGAAGAAACTGCTTGTGGCCTCGGTCAGCCACGAACTGCGCTCCCCCCTCGGGGCCATCGAAAGCCAGCTGCGCGACGTCCTCTGCGCGCCTGGAAACTTAAGCCCTCAGGTGCAGGTGTGCCTGCAGTCCATCCGCAAGCACGCCTCGCGGCTGGAGCACTTCGTCTCATCGATGCTTGAACTGGCGAAAATCGAGCGCGGCAAGCTTGACTTTCAGCCGCGGCTTGCGCAGATCGGTCCCATCCTGGAGGACACGGTCCAATTCTTCTCCTCGCGCGCGAAGGACTCCTCGCTGCAATTAAACGTACACCTTGAGCCCTTGCCATCCTTTGAGTTTGACCCCGACTTAATCGCGCAGGTCCTGGCCAATCTCGTTTCCAACGCGATCAAGTTCACCGAGGCCGGAGGGCGCGTGACGGTAAGCGCGCGAAGGTCGGGTGGAGAGGTCGTGTGCTGCGTTGAGGACACGGGGATCGGAATCCCCGCCGATGCCCTTAGGCGCATCTTCGCCCCTTTCGAACGCGTTGCCAATCCCTTGCGCACCACGGGAACGGGACTAGGGCTTGCCATTTCCAAGGCGATTGTGGAAAGGCACCGGGGCCGCATCACAGTGAAGTCGCAGACCGGCAAGGGCAGTCTCTTCTATTTCGAGTTGCCGCTTGCTCCATTGGAGAGCTGATAGCCGACTCCGACGAGGGTCTTAAGCAGCCGGCCGCAGACTCCAAGCTTGCTGCGCAGCGCATGAACGTGCCTGTCGACGCTGCGCATGCCCCGGGACCCGTCGCCGCGCCAGAGGGTGTCGATGAGATTGCCTCTGGTGAGGACCCGGTTGGGATTGCGGATGAATTCCAGAAGCAGATCGAATTCCAGCCGGGTCAACCGGACCCCTTTGTCATCGACGCGGCAGACATGGCTCTCAGGGTAGATGGTGATTGCGCCATGGCGCAAGCCAACCGAAGCCGCCTGAGTCGGCAAGCGTCTCAGCAGCGACTGGAGACGGACAACGAGCATCTCCAGGTCCAGGGGCTTGATGAAATACTCATCGGCGCCGGCTGAAAAGGCGGCCGCCACCTCATCTTTGGACCGCGGGCGGCTGGAGAGCCCGATAAGGACCATGCCCCGCGTCTCGGGGTTGGCGCGCAGAGCGCGCAGTATCTCGCGGCCCGCCATGCCGGGCAGGTGCATGTCCATAAGCAGCACTTCGTAAAGCCGCCGCCGCAGCGAATCGAAGAAGCGTCCCAGGCTTGGATAGTGGAAGACGCGGTAGCCCCGGCGGATCAGCAAGCGAGCGAGCCGGCGCGCGCAGTTAAGATCGGATTCGACCAGTGCCACACGGAGGCTCACGGCTTGCCCCCGCGCAGAGCGGCACGGACGCGCGCAAGAAGGTCCTCCGGGACAAAGGGCTTGATCACATAATCAGCCGAGCCGGACCGCAACCCATGGGCGAGACTCGACACCAAGCTGCGCACGCTGCAAAATAAAACGGGCGTGCCGGGATAGCCGGGGTCTGCGCGGATCTTGCGGCAGAATTCAAATCCGAGCATGTCCGGCAGCATGACGTCAAGCAGGATCAAGTCGGGACTTTCGGCGGCGTAAAGTTTGAGGCCTTCCCGCCCGGTCGCGGCAGCCAGGACATCGTAGCCCACGCCGGTTAGAACGCGACGCAGCAGGAGGCGGTATTCCTCCTCATCGTCGACAACAAGGATTCTCTTAGGCATGGCCTCTGAATTGTATCAAGGCCGGTACTCCTGAATCAAGAAGATGTCGGCCTTGAGACTTCGTCCTATGTTGAAAGGAACAGAGCCGAAAAGCGAGGTATAAAAACCCGCGCGCTCTCCCTCGGCGTCGACCGTAGTCAGCCATTGCTTGTGGGCCACCGGCAACCGGGCGATAGTGCTCACCCCAGGGAAGCGGGGCGGCCGCAGAGGCATGGACCAATTGTTATTGGTCGAAATGAATATTTTATCGCCCGGCGCCAGCTTGGTATTTTTGAAGTCGAAGGGCAGCGCGCCTTCCTTCTCCATGTAATATTGGAAGCCCCAGTGGCCGGTGAAATAAGCGTTTCTTCCCTGAATTATTTCCCGGCGCGCCGTCGAGCGCGCGAAATCCCGGCCGGCGCCGGCTATTTCCTGATCGGCCAGGGCCAGCTTAAAAGATATGAACAGCGCCGCCA
>MGUO01000044.1 GCA_001800015.1 Elusimicrobia bacterium RIFCSPHIGHO2_02_FULL_57_9 | reverse complement strand
TTTGACCAGGCCAAGAAGGCCGCTCCAGCCGTTATTTTCGTGGATGAATTGGACGCCGTCGGCCGCCATCGTTTCGCCGGAATAGGCGGTGGGCATGATGAGCGCGAGCAGACCTTAAACCAGCTGTTGATCGAGCTTGACGGCTTCGAGCAGAACCAGGGCATAGTCCTGATCGCGGCGACCAACCGTCCCGACGTGATCGACCCTGCCTTGCTGCGCCCCGGAAGATTCGACCGGCAGATCAATGTCCCCATTCCTCATTTGAAGGGGCGCGAGGACATTTTGAAAGTGCACGCCCGCAACGTCAAAATGGCGGTGGAAGTGGATATGGCCGTTATTTCCCGCCGCACTCCCGGATTTTCCGGCGCGGATCTGGCCAACGTGATCAACGAGGCGGCGCTGTTGGCGGCCCGTCGCAATAAAATCCAGGTGGAGATGAACGATTTGGAGGAGGCCATTGAGCGCGTCATGGCCGGCCCCCAGAAAAAATCAAGTTTGATGTCCGAGAAAGAGAAAAGGATCGTGGCCTTTCATGAGTCCGGGCATACCTTGGTGGCCAAGCTTTTGCCCAATACCGACCCCGTGCACAAGGTTTCGATCGTTTCCCGCGGCCATGCCCTGGGCTATACCCTGCAGCTGCCCACCGAGGACAAATACCTGACCTCGCGCACGGAGATATTGAACCGTCTGGCCGTGCTTCTGGGCGGGCGCTGCGCCGAGGAACTGATTTTCGATGAGATCACCACCGGCGCGGCCGATGATTTGGCCAAGGCATCCAACTATGCCGCAAAAATGGTCACCGAATTCGGCATGAGCGACAAGGTGGGCCCTCTTTCCCTTAGAAAACCGGATCAAGAGGTCTTTCTCGGCCGCGACCTGGGTCAAAAGAGCGGCTATTCCGAGCGCACGGCCCAGATCATCGATGAAGAGATCAAGAGAATCATCCTGGAGGCTCAGAGCAAGGCCCTCGGGCTTTTGACCAAGCATCGCCAGATTCTCAACGATCTTGCCGCGAAATTATTTGACCGCGAAGTCCTGACGGGTGAAGATATAGATGCTATCCTCCAGGCCGGTCTTGCCTGATCGCGGTAGCGATCAGGCACTGGGCGCATCAGGAAATCCTTTGCGCCCATGTGCCAAGGTGTTCGACGTTCTCCAGTCCTCGCGCCTGCCCCTGATTATGGGCGTGGTCAATGTCACGCCCGATTCTTTCTACGTCGGCAGCCGAACTCCGCGCCCCGAAGCGGCTATTGAGAGGGGCCTGCGCTTGTGCGTGGAGGGCGCCGATATGCTTGATGTCGGCGGCCAATCCACCCGCCCAGGCTCCGAGCCGGTCTGCGAACAAGAGGAGTTGCGCCGCGTGATTCCCGTGATCGAGGGCCTGGCGGGCCAGGCAGGCGTTGCGATTTCCATCGACACCGACAAGGCTTCGGTGGCCAGAAAGGCCCTGAAAGCCGGGGCTTCCATCCTTAACGACGTCTCCGCGTTGCGCAACGACCCGGATATGGCCAAGGCCGCCCTGGGCTATGAGGCCGTGATTCTCATGCATCGCGGGGGCAAAAACTCTAAAACCATGCAGGACAATCCTGTTTACGAAAATGTGTTGGAAGAGGTAAAACAATTTCTGATCGAGCGCCGCAATGTGTTCCTGCGCGCGGGAGGCGAAGCCTCCCGCGCGCTATTTGACCCAGGCATCGGCTTCGGCAAAAATCTGGAGCATAATCTGTCGCTGATCAAACATCTGGATGAATTGGGCGCCCTGGGTCCCGTGGCGCTGGGCGTATCGCGAAAATCATTTTTAGGCAGGTTGGCGGCGCCGGATCAGAATAACATCCCGGGGCCGGAAGAGCGGCTGGAAGGCTCCTTGGCCGTGGCGTGCTGGGCGGTCATGGCGGGGGTTAAAGTTTTACGCGTCCATGACGCGCTGGCCACCCGCCGGGCGCTGCAGGTGCTCGGCGCCATTCAGGAAGCCCAATAATGGAGAAACTTTTCGGCACCGACGGCGTGCGGGGTATGCCCGGGAAATATCCCTTGACTGCCGCGACCATTCGGGACATCGCCTTGATCACGGCGCAGCTTATCCGCAGCCGCGGGCCCTCGCGAAACAACGGCTCCGGCCCCGTCATCCTAATGGGGCGCGATACCCGCGGTTCGGGGCCGGAAATCGCGCGCTGCCTGATCGCCGGTTTTAAGGCCGCCGGTTGCCGGACCATGGATTTGGGCGTGGCGCCTACCCCCGCTATTTCTTATCTAACCCCGCGGCTTAAAGCTCTCTGCGGCGTTATCATTTCCGCCAGCCACAATCCGGCTCAATTCAACGGCATCAAGTTTTTCAACGGCGACGGCTTTAAAATGGACCCGCAAACCGAGGATCTTGTCGAAAAGGAGCTCTCGCGGGATTGCGAGGCCGGCCGTCGCGGCAAGGTTTCAGCGGGCGCCTGGCCCGCTGGGGCGGAGAATGCTTCAAAATATGCCGGCTGGTACGCGGATTTTCTACGCAGCACATTCCCGCCGACCTTGGATTTAAACGGGATGCGTCTGGTCGTTGATTGCGCTCAGGGCGCTTCCTATCGCATTGCCCCGGCTCTGTTTGAAAGCCTGGGCGCCGAGGTCATCGCGTTAGGCTGCTCGCCCAACGGCCGCAACATCAACGCCGGCTGCGGCGCTTTATTTCCCGAAGCCTTGCAGAAGGCGATCGTGAGAAACAAAGCGGATTGCGGGGTTTGCTTCGACGGCGACGCCGACCGGGCGATTTTCGCCGATGAGAAAGGAATGCTTTTAGACGGCGACGCGCTGATCTGCCTCTCGGCCCAGCGTTTGCGGCGCCTGGGCCTGCTTAAGTCGGACAAGGTCGTGCTGACCGTGATGTCTAATTTCGGCCTGCTTAAGTTCTTGGGCGAGAAAGGGATTTCCGTGGTGTCGGTTCCGGTGGGCGACCGCAACGTGACTGAGGCTCTCGAGCGGGAAGGCCTAAGCCTCGGCGGCGAGGCCTCCGGCCACGTTATTTTCCGCAGTTTTTCCGCCACGGGCGACGGCATTCTAACCGCCCTGCAAACCCTGGCCGCCCTGCGCGAATCAGGCAAGCCTTTAAGCGCGCATCGCCGCAGCTTTAAGGCCGTGCCGCAAGTGCTCAAGAATCTGGCCGTTGAGAACAAGGTGCCGTTGGAAGGATTGCCGAGGCTAAAGGAGCAGATCCGAGGCTGCGAGAAAAAAATAAAGGGCCAGGGCCGGATATTCCTCCGCTATTCCGGGACCGAGCCCTTGCTTCGTATTATGATCGAAGGGCCGAATCAATCCATGATCAAAGCGATGGCGAGAAGGCTGGCGGAAACTTATTTGAAAGAGACGGGTCAAAAGGCCGGAAAAACACATTAGGGTGGGAGAGCTCTAAACATGAGAATCGGCAACAACTTGAAGCTGGGCGTTAATATTGATCATATAGCCACCTTGCGCCAGGCGCGCCGGGAGATGGATCCGGATCCCGCGGCGGCGGCCCTGGTGTGCAAGCGAGCGGGAGCCGATATGATCGTGGCCCATTTGCGCCAGGATCGCCGCCATATTCAGGACAGCGATGTCTTTAGGCTCTGCCGGCTTAAGGGTGAAACCCATCTTGAAATCGCGTCTGTGCCGTCTATTATTTCCGTGGTGATGAGGGCTAAGCCCGATTCGGTTTGTCTGGTGCCGGAAAACCCGCGTGAGGTTACGACCTCGGGCGGGCTTAACCTGAAGAAAGCGCCGGGTTTGGCGCGGACCATCAAAAGGCTTAAAGACGCCGATATCGAGGTCAGCCTTTTCATCGATCCCGACGCGGCCGGCGTGCGCGCCGCCAAAAGCCTGGGGGTCGACGCCGTCGAGCTCTGCACCCGGCCTTACGCCGAGGCGAAGGGAAAGAAAAAGGTCAAGGCGGAGCTTGAGCGCCTGGAACTGGCCGGTTATTTGGCTTATGAAATGGGGATGAATCTTCACGCCGGGCACGGGCTTGATTATCATAATGTCCAAGCGGTCGCCCGCATCCCGCATATCACCTGCCTGAATATCGGTTTTTCCATCATCGCCCGCGCGGTTTTTGCGGGGCTTAAAGGCGCGGTGGCGGAAATGAAGCTTCTGATCTCCTGAAAATCCATGTGCGGCATCGTCGGCTACGTGGGAAGCAGACAGGCCCCGGCCTTGCTCATGGAGGGGCTTAAAAGACTCGAGTACCGCGGCTACGATTCCGCCGGCGTGGCGGTCATCAGCGGCGGAAAAATCGTGCGCCGGCGCACCGCGGGGAAGCTGGCCAACCTAGAGGCCCTGATCAAAAAAGATCCTTTAAACGGCAGCGTGGCGCTGGGCCATACCCGTTGGGCCACCCACGGCAAGCCTTCCGAGGAGAATGCCCACCCCCACTCCGACTGTTCCGGGTCGCTTGTGGTGATCCACAACGGGATTATCGAAAACTATCTTGATATAAAGCATGCCCTGACGAAGTCAGGGCATGTATTTCAATCTGAAACGGACACCGAGGTGGTGGCGCATTTGATCGAAGAGAAGCTTAAATCCCTGGGGGACCGGAAAAGCGGGCCCACGCCGGACTTAAACGATCCCCTGCTTTTCTTCGAGGCCACCCGTCTGGCCTTAAACGAGGTGCGCGGCGCCTATGCCTTGGCCGTTCTGTGGTCTCGGGCGCCGGACGTCATTATCGCGGCTAAAACCGCCTCGCCCTTGATCATCGGGCTGGGGGAGGGCGAGAATTTTCTAGCCTCGGATGTTCCCGGCTTTTTATCCCACACGCGCAAGGCCGTGTTCATGGAAGACGGGGAAATGGCCGTGCTTAAGGCCGACCGCTGCACCTATTTCAACCTCAAGGGCCAGAAAATCGAGAAAGCCGTGACGCAAATCCAGTGGGATCGCACCATGGCTGAGAAGGCCGGCTACCGCCATTTCATGCTTAAGGAGATTTACGAGCAGCCCACCTCCTGCGAGAATACCATGCGCGGCCGATTTTATCCGCTTATGGACGTCATGGAACGCGAGGCGGGCGTGTCCGCGGCCGTTCTTAAAGGCGTGCGCCATATCTATATGGTAGCGTGCGGAACCGCTTACCATTGCTGCCTGGTGGGAAAATACTGGATCGAGAAAATGGCTGCCGTTCCGGTTCACGTCGAGATCGCCTCGGAATTTCGCTACCGCGAGACCATGGTGGGCCCCGAAGATCTCGTGATCACCATCAGTCAATCCGGCGAAACCGCGGATACCTTGGCCGCCGTCCGTCTAGCCAAGGGGGAGGGCGCCAAGGTGCTCTCTGTCTGCAACACCGTGGGCTCGGCCATCACCCGCGTGGCGGACTATAACCTCTATACCCATTGCGGCCCGGAATTCGGCGTGGCTTCCACCAAGGCGTTTATCGGGCAGTTGACCGCCATGGCCGTCTTTACCCTGCATTTCGCCATGGCGCGGGGGACGATGTTGGAAGCGGAAGGGCGGGCTTTTATAGAGGATTTGATCAAAGTCCCCGGCCATATCCGCGAGGCCTTAAAATTAGAGCCCGAGATAAAGCAAATCGCCCGGCAGTTTTATAAGAAAGAGCATTTTCTTTTTATTGGCCGCTACGTTAATTTCGCCATCGCCTTGGAAGCGGCGTTGAAGCTTAAGGAAATTTCCTATATCCACGCCGAGGGCTACGCCGCCGGGGAGCTTAAGCACGGTCCTATCGCGCTCATCGACGAGAACATGCCGGTGGTGGCCATCGCCACCCGCTCCAAGGTGCTTGAGAAAATGATCAGCAGCTTTGAAGAGGTCAAGGCTCGAGGCGCCCGCCTCATCGTTCTGTCGACCAAGGGCGACGGCCTGCTGCAGGGCGCCGACTTTAATCTTCAGCTGCCTCCGGTGCCGGAGCTGTTTTCGCCCATCGTCAACATCATCCCCCTGCAAATGCTGGCCTATCATATCGCGGATCTGCGCGGTTGCGACGTGGATCAGCCGAGGAACCTGGCTAAAAGCGTCACCGTTGAGTGACGGCCATTATGGACGCCTTGGCGATTGGTCTAGACATCATCGAGATCGACCGAGTCAAGAAGCTGGCGCGCCGCAATCCCCGTTTTTTAAGCCGGGTTTTTACCCCCGCCGAGATCGCCTACTGCCGCGCCAAGAAGAAGCAATGGCAGCATTTCGCCGTGCGCTTCGCGGCCAAGGAGGCGGTGTGGAAGGCCTTAAACAAGGCGGGGCTAATAAGCCTTCGGGACATTTCTGTTTCCCGCGACAGACGCGGCAAGCCCGGCGTCATTCTGCAAGGAAAGCCGGCCCGCGGTTTTATGCTTTCTCTTTCCCACAGCCAACGCTATGCCATGGCCGTGGCCTTGCGCGCGGGGTAACGCTGTGAGGACTTTGACTCGCACCCAACTGCGCGCCGCGCGCGCGCCGCGACTTCCCGAAGATCATAAGGGGAAATTCGGCCATGTTTTGATAGTGGCAGGCTCAAGGAGCATGGGCGGCGCGGCGATTCTCTCGACTCAAGCAGCCCTGCGCTCCGGAGCGGGGTTGGTCACCTTGGCTGTTCCCGAAGGGCTGCAGCCCTCGATTCGTCCGGCCATCCCGGAAGCCATGACCTTGGGACTTGGGGAAAATCAGGCAGGGAGCCTGCGCTGGGAAGCCTTGGACAATATCCGAGAGTCGTTGCAGCAAAAACATTTTACGGTTCTGGCCATCGGCCCCGGACTTTCCCAGAATCCAGACACCGCCCATTTCACGTTGGCGGCCTTGTCCGGCTTGGATTTGCCCGCGGTGATCGACGCCGACGCGCTGAATATTTTAGCCGCGCAAAAGCCGCAAGCCGCCGCCGAGCTGATGCGCGCGCGCAAACAACCTTCCATCGTGACCCCGCATCCCGGCGAAATGGCCCGTTGCCTGGGCATGGAGAGCGCCGAGGTGCTTAAACAGCGCCGGACTTGCGCGGAGAGATTGGCCCGGGACTGGAAGACCGTTGCCCTATTAAAGGGGAAGCGCAGCTTGATTTCCGACGGCAAACAAACAATCGAGAACCCCAGCGGCGGACCGGGCCTGGCCAAGGGCGGCACCGGCGACGTGCTGACGGGTCTTATCGCGGGCCTTTGGGCTCAGGCCATCGCTTCGAGCCGCGTCAAGGGCGACGCCGCATTTTTATCCGCGGCCTTGGGGGCCTATGTCCACGGCTCAGCCGGAGATAAGGCGGAAAAGGAATTGGGCCCCTGGGGCATGACCGCCCAAGACGTGATCGCCCGCCTGCCTTACGCCCTCAGAAGGCTATAAGCCTTCCGCCGGTTTGACAGCTTTAAGCGCCTTGTGATATCCTGGCTTGTGGACGTCGACGACATTTTGGCCCTTCTGGGCAGGCTCTTGCTCTCTATGATTTTTCTGGCGGCGGCTTTCAGCAAAATCACCGGTTTCGAGGCGACGGTTAAATACATGGAAAGCTACGGCATCATGGGCGCGTCGTTTTTTTGCGCCCTGGCCGTGGCCGTGGAAGCCTTGGGCGCAATCGCCCTGGCCTTGGGCTATTATACGCGCTGGAGCGCGGGGCTGTTGGGCGCGTTTTTAATCGCGGCTACTTTTATTTTCCACTCCGCTCCCGACCAAAGGATCCATCTCCTCAAGAACTTGGCTATCTTAGGCGGGCTGCTGCACGTGATGTCCGCGGGCGCGGGAGCTCTCAGCATGGAGGGCCGCAAGCTCGTCCGCAATTATCTATAATTGAACGGTGTCCAAGCAGTCTTATGTCGTTTTAGCCCGCAAATACCGTCCGCAAGGATTTGATGGCGTTTTAGGCCAGCCGGCGATCGCCGTCACGCTTAAAAATGCGTTGTCCGCCAAGAAGCCGGCCCATGCGTATTTATTCACGGGCCCGCGCGGAGTGGGAAAAACCACCATGGCCCGGATTTTGGCCAAGGCCCTTAATTGCGCCAAGGGGCTGACCCCGGAGCCTTGCGCAGACTGCGACTGCTGCCGCGAGATCGCCGCTTCCTCCTGCTTGGACGTTTTGGAAATGGACGCGGCCTCGCACAGCGGCGTGGACAATGTGCGCGAGGTGATCATCGACACCGTGGCCTTGGCGCCGAGTCGCGACCGTTATAAGGTTTTCATTATCGACGAAGCGCATATGCTTTCCACGGCGGCTTTCAATGCTTTGCTTAAAACCCTGGAAGAGCCCCCGGCGCACGTGGTTTTCATCCTGGCCACCACCGAGTCGGCCAAAATTCCAGCCACCATCGCCTCGCGCTGCCAGAGATTTAAATTCCGTCCGGTAGACGCGCAAACCATGACGGAGCATTTAGCCAGCCTGGCAAAAAAAGAGAAGATCAGCATCGAGAAAGAAGCCCTAGAGCTTCTTTCTCGCAATGCCGAGGGCTCCTTGCGTGACGCCATCAGCTTGTTGGATCAGTGCCGGTCCTTCTCCGACGATAAAATCACCGACGCCATGATCCGGGAGATGTTCGGCCTGGTGCCTGAAGACATGCTCCTGGCTCTGGCGCAAGCCTTATTAAGCAGGGACGCCCAGGGCTTGGCCCGCTGGCTGCGGAATATTTACGCGGAGGGTGTGGAGCCGGGGCAGCTTTTGCGCGACTTGCGCGCGGCCTTGGAGCCGGTTTACATTTTTAAGCTGGGGCTGGAGGGCGACCTGGGCCGGGGTTGGAAGGATTTGGCTCAAAAGGCCGGCGCCCAGGATATTGCTTATGTTTTGCGCCGCCTTAACCGGATTTTGGAGGAACTGCGTTTTGGGGACTGCCCGCGGCTCACCTTGGAACTGGGTTTTTTTAGCTGTCTGGAGGCCGCCGGAGACCTTGCGGCATGGGTAGAGCGTTTGGAGGGCTTGGAGAAACGGTTGGGGGCCGGGCAGGCCGCTGTCCCGGCGCCGGCCGCCGGCGGTGATGTTTGGGCCGCTCTGGTCGCGGATTTGCGCCAGGATAAGGCGGTCTTGGCCGCCACCCTGGAAAAAGCCCGGGTGGCGAGATCCGAGGCGGGACCCTGGAAGATCGGTTTCAAGCGAAGTTTTGACCTGGAGCAGGCGCGCCGTAATCTAAGCATGATTGAGGCCAAATTAGCCACACTTGCCCAGCGCAGCATACGCTTGGAGCTGGAAGTCGGCGCCTGCGGCGCGGAGATAGAGACCGTGGTCGATTCGGCCATCCCGGAGCCGGGGGCCGCCGCTTCGGCCCCGGAGGGAGCCGCCTGGCATGATATTAATGAGATTCCGGCGGCTCCCTCCGCCTCCGCCGCGGCAGCCGTCGCGCCCCTTAAAAAAGCCCAGGAGATTTTAGGCGGGAAGATCAGGGTGGTTAAGAAAAAGCCGTAGCATGAAAAGCTTTCAAAAATTGGCGGCCAGCCTTAAGCGCTTGCCCGGCATCGGCCCCAAACAGGCGGAAAGAATGGCGATATTTCTCCTGCGCGCCCCCGATTTTGAAACGGAAAATTTGATCAATGCCTTGCGCCAGGCGAAGTCTTCCATCCGCGCCTGCCCCCAATGTTGGGACTTTACCGACCGCGAATTATGCCCAATTTGCTCGGATCCGGAAAGAGACCGCGCTCGTCTTTGCGTGGTGGAAGAGCCCCAGGACGTGATCGCCATCGAGCGCTCCCGCGGCTATAAAGGCCTTTATCATGTGCTGCACGGGGCCTTGTCGCCGCTCGACGGCATTGGGCCGGATATGTTGAAGATTAAGGAACTGCTGGAGCGCATAAGAAAATCCGAGTCGCCCATAATTGAGGCCATTTTGGCCACAGACCCGGATACCGAGGGCGAGGCGACGGCCCTCTATATTTCCCAGCTGCTTAAACCGATCGCGAGGATTAAAACCACGCGGATTGCTCTCGGCGTGCCTTTGGGCGGGGATTTGGACTATATCGACGAACGCACCCTATCGCATGCTTTGACAGGGCGCAGGGAGCTTTAAAGTCATGCGCTACGAAAACATTCTGCAGACCATCGGCGAAACTCCGTTAATCCGGCTTAACCGGATCGCGGAGGGGCTTAAGCCCAAGATTTACGTAAAGTGCGAATTCTTTAATCCCGGGGGCTCGGTCAAGGACCGCATCGGGGTCACCATGATAGAAGACGCCGAACGCCGCGGCCTGCTTAAGCCCGGCGGCACCATTATCGAAGGGACTTCGGGCAATACCGGCATCGGCTTGGCCTTGGTGGCGGCCCTGCGCGGGTATAAGCTGATTTTTACCATCACGGATAAGCAGTCGCGCGAAAAAATCAACTTCTTGAAGGCCTTGGGCGCGGAAGTGATCGTTTGCCCCACCGCGGTGGAGCCGGAAGATCCGCGCAGCTATTACTCGGTGGCGTCCAAGCTGGCCAAGGAAATCCCCAACGCTTTCTATCCCAATCAATACGAAAATCCCCAGAATCCGCGGGCGCATTATATGGAAACCGGGCCGGAGATATGGGAAGATACCGATGGCCGCATCACCCATTTCGTGGCCGGCATGGGCACGGGCGGCACCATCAGCGGGGTGGGCAAGTACCTCAAGCAGATGAGCCGCAAGGTCAAAATCGTCGGGATCGATCCCATCGGCTCGCTTTATTACGAGAAATTCAAATACAACCGCGTGGGCACGGCCCACAGCTACGTCGTGGAAGGCATCGGCGAGGACATATTCCCCTTGACCATGAACATGAAAATCCTCGATGACGTCGTTCAGGTGACGGACCGGGACTCTTTTGTGACCACCCGCCGCCTGGCCCGCTTGGAAGGAATTTTCACCGGCGGCTCGTCCGGCTCTGCGGTTTGGGGGGGATTAAAGTACGCCGAGAAGCTGTCTAAAAAAGATTTTATGGTGATCCTGCTGCCGGATACGGGCATGAGATATCTCTCCAAAATATACAATGAGGAATGGATGCACGAACATCAATACGCGCAGAGTGAAGTCCGTCTCCACGCCAAGGATGTGGTCTCGGCTAAGCGCGGCCGGAAGAAAAAACTGGTGATAGGGAATCCTCAGGATACCTTGTTTGAAGCTTTGCGTCGCATGCGCAAGCAGGACATTTCCCAATTGCCGGTCTTTGAGGGCAAAAAGGCCGTGGGCGCGGTCTACGAGGATGACATTTTGGGCCTGATGCTTAAGGGCCATGAGCTTAAGAAGATGATCGTGCGCGAGGTGATGGGCGAGGCTTTGCCCGTGATCACGCCGGAAGCACGCATCGAGTCCATCATGAGCCTGATTACCCCGGGAAAACCAGCCGTGCTGGTGCAAACCGGGCGGGGGAGTTTCGACATCATCACCAAATACGACATTCTCAACGCCGTATCGAAATTCGCGGGCGATGGGAAGACGTCGCATCGCAATTAAACCGGCCTGGCTTATCGCCGCGGGGCTGGCGCCGGGCTTAAGTCTATGGGCCGGCGCGGCCCCGGTTTCGGATCCGAACCAGTACTATCAGGAAGTCCGGCAGCATCTTAAAACCCTGATTAGCCTGGACACTTCCAATCCTCCCGGCAACGAGATCATCGCCGCCGAATACCTCAAAGCCCAGCTAGACCAGGAAGAAATTCCATCCCAGATTTTGATTTCAAGCGGCCTGCGCGCCAGCTTGATCGCGCGGCTGCCCGGCTCTGGCGCGATGAGGCCGCTGCTCTTGATGTGCCACACCGATGTGGTTCCCGCCGATCCCAAGGAATGGGAGACCGACCCTTTTGTTCCCACCGAGAAAAACGGTTATCTCTACGGGCGCGGAGCCGCCGACATCAAGTGCATGTGCGCCACGCAGTTGGCGATTCTGATATGGATTAAGCGTTCCCGGACGCCGCTTTTGCGCGACGTTATTTTTTTCGCGCAAGCCGATGAAGAGAGCGGCGGCCATGGGCGGCACCTGGACTGGCTGCTTAAGGAGCACGGCAAGCTTCTTAAGGCCGAATTCGCCGTTAACGAAGGAGGAAATACGATCTGGGAAGAAGACAAGCCCGTCGAAGTCCGCGTCGAAGTGGCGCAGAAAAAATATTTGGATTTTGATTTGCTGGCCCGCGCTCAGGCCGGGCATGCCTCGGTTGCCCGTTCCGACAATCCCGTGGCCGCTCTGGCCCGGGCGCTGGCGAAACTTACCGACTACCGAGGGCCCGCGCGCTTGGACGGCGTGGTGCGTGGCTTTCTCGTCAGGCAACTTGATACGGCCGCGGCTGCGGTCAAGCCCGCCATCGAGGACGTTCTTAACTCCCAGCCGGGCCCGGATCTGGAGCGCGCCGCCGACCGGTTGAGCTCCGTTCACGCCGAGTTCGGCGCCATGCTGCGCGACACCCTGAGCCCGACCATGTTAAAGGCCGGTTATAAAAGCAACGTTATCCCGGGCGAAGCCCAAGCCACCGTGAACGCCCGCCTGCTGCCCTGGCGCGACCCCGCGGAGTTGATAAAAGAAATCTCGTCCGTTATCGATGATCCGTCGGTTGAGATACGCTACGATCCCGCCGAGGTTCTGGCCCTGCAGGCGCCAATGCCGGAAATGTCGACCAACACTGTTTTCTATAATGCGGCGGAAAGCGCGGCCAGGGAAATCACCCCCGGAATCAAGGTGCTGCCCTTCATGGCCACCTGGACCACGGACTCGCAGGATTTGCGCGCCCGCGGCGTGACCGTTTACGGGATAGACCCGCCTCTAACCGAAGAAGACGGCGTGCGCGTGCACGGGGGCAACGAAAGAATTTCCCTGGCGGCCCTGGACTGGTATGCGCGCTATCTGCGCGCTCTGGTGCTTAAAATCGCCGCTCAGCCCATATGGAAAGAGAGGAAGCCATGAAAGATCACCGTTTCGCGACCAAAGCCGTCCATGCCGGACAACAGCCCGACCCGGCCACCGGTGCCATCATGACCCCGGTCTATTTAACCTCGACCTATGTCCAGGAAGCGCCTGAAAAAAATAAGGGTTTCGACTACGCGCGCAGCGCGCATCCCACACGCTTGGCCTTGGAGCATAATCTGGCGGCCTTGGAGGGAGGTGAATTCGGGCTTTGCTTCTCCTCCGGCATGGCCGCGATTTCGACCGTGATCCAGACCCTTAACGCCGGCGATCATGTGGTGGCGGGCCATGATCTTTACGGGGGGACTTATCGGGTTTTTACCAAGGTCTTCGAGCGTTTCGGACTCTCTTTCTCTTTCGTGGATACCACCGATATCGATGCCATCAAAGCGGCT
>MGUO01000043.1:14182-15406 GCA_001800015.1 Elusimicrobia bacterium RIFCSPHIGHO2_02_FULL_57_9 | reverse complement strand
CTTTTTTGTTGTTGCGTTCCATATCCTGGATAAAGCCCAGGGAGCGGTTGATTTCCAGGGCGAATCCTTCCACCGCTTCATTGGAAAGCGCGACTAAGTCCTGATGCAAAAGCCGGGCGTTTTCCTGGACGGCCTCCTTCGAGTTAAGAATCCAAATGCCGGTGGCCAGCACGGGAATGAGAGTAAAACTCAACAAGATCAGGAAAAACCGGGCAAAGAGATTCATTATTTTTCGGGCAGGGAGCTTAGCTGAGGAATTCCTTCATCGCTAGGCGCTGCGAACAGAAGCGTGACCAGCGCCCCCCGGTTGGCGTTATTGCCCGCCTGCGCTTCTCCCGCAGAGCGGCGCATGATGCGCCGGACCAGGGCCAGCCCCAATCCCAAATGCTTGGGTTTGGTGGAGTGAAAAGGCGCGAATAAACGCTGGAGGGCGGGCGCGGGAAAACCAGGACCCGTGTCTGAAAACGAGGCATAAGCTTGGCCGGAGGACGGATCCACACCCGTTTTGATGGTTAAACAGCCGCCGGAGGGCGGCAGCGCTTCATAGGCGTTGCGGATGATGTGATAAACCGCCACGCGCAATGATTCCGGCTGCAGTAAAACCGCGGGCATATCCCGCTCGAAAGAGCGCACGATGTTGGCATGCCTTTGGCGCAAGGAGCTTTCCCAAGGCGCCAAGGCGGCTTCGATAATCGGCATCACTTTGCCCGGCGCGGGCGCGCTTCCCGCCTCGTCAAGCAATTCTCCCACGGCCTTAAGGGTATCGGAGGCCTGGACCAGGGAGCCGGCGGCTAGTTTGGCTACCAGGCGTTGGCCTTCGGGAAGTTGGGAGGCGGTCAGGCGCCGCAATTGGGTGTAGGCGGCTTCCAGCGGCTCGCGCAGGCTCTCCAGGACCCTGCCCCAGGCCATCTCCATGGAAGTTAAGGACGGAGCCCCGGCCGGAGCTGAAAAATCCGGCGGGGCCGGAGGCTCGGGCTTGCGCGCGGCTTGCAGTTGCGCCTGGGAAAGAGCCAGTTTTCTTTGCAGTTCCGTGATCCAGCAGCGAGTCTGCGCCAAGTGCGCTTGCAGCGCGCCGGATTGGCGCTGAGAGGAGGCTTGCGCCTCCCGCTGATGCTGGTCTTGGTCTGCGATTTGGGCCAGCAAGCCGTCAAGGTCTTTGCGGCTGGCTTCGCAAAGATCGCGCCAGAATCTGATTTCCTTGCGGGCTTTTTGCAGGGCCGATTT
>MGUO01000043.1:12222-14168 GCA_001800015.1 Elusimicrobia bacterium RIFCSPHIGHO2_02_FULL_57_9 | reverse complement strand
GTCCTCGGTTTGTTTCGAGTAGGCCGCGAGTTTATAATCCTTATCGGCGATCCTGGATTCATGGCGCAGGCGCGCGGCCTCCATTTCCTCGGCCAGTTTGTCGCCGCGGGCCGCCGCTTCGGCGAGTTGCCGGCGCTGTTTGCGTTCTTCGGGGATGGCGTTGACGTCTATGGCTTTTTTAAACCGGCCCTGAAGTCCGTGCCAGCGGCGATCCAAATCCTCGAAGAGCCGGCGCAGGGTGGGCAGCAAGGGGGCCTCGGGCCCGCGCGCGGCTTTTTCTTCAAGGGTGGGTAAGGCTACGGACAGTGTCCAGCGCCAAAGCCGTTCGATGCGCTCGTATTCGCGCGCGGTTTCAGCTTCCCGCGCCATGAGATTTTCCCACAGTTCGGTGAGGCCCTGGGCCCGCGAGATCAGGGCGGGCAGAGTGCCCTCGGGCAAGGCTTCGGCTCCCGGATGCGTTTCTTCGCGCAGCAGGCGCCAACCTTCGCGCACGCGCTCAAGCTCGGCCAGGGTCCTTTGCCTGTCTAAATCCAGGGCATCCTGTTTTTCCTCAAGTGCCCGCAAAGCGCTTTCCACGCGCAGAGCGCGGGCGTCCATTTCCCGCCGGCGGCGCAGCCAGTCGGCGTCGCCCCGAGGCTCGGCGTCCGAAACGGCCGGCGCCCAATCGCCGATTAATTCCAACAGGCTTTCCAGCCGCCGGCGCAGGCGGTTCCAATCCAGGGCCCAATCCCCGGGTTTGCGCGCGGGTTTGGGATTGAAGGCGCGCTTTAAATATTTAAGCTTGGCCTGAGCCTCGAGCATGAGGCTGCGGGCCTGGACCAAGCCTGCGCTGGGAATTTCAGGATCGCCGTTTTCTCCGGCGTCCTGGGGATCAGATAAGTTCTGAGGAGGCATCCTCGCGGCCTAAGGAGATTTCTCCGCGCGAGGCCATGGCGTAGACCTGGGCCAGGATGGTGGATCGCGCCTCCAGCACCTTGTTGCGTGGTTGGGGCGTTTCCATGGCTTCCTGGAGGATTTTTTTGGTCCCGGGCAGGAGCTGCTCCGATATTTTTTCCACAAGCTCGGCCGGCGCGCTGCGCAGCGCCAGCCCCCACTGCGTGTAGGGCACGGCCATGATCAGGCGGCGCAGTTCATTGGGCTTGAGCCGGATGATATCTTCAAAGGCAAACAAAGTATTTTCGATTTCCTTGGCCGCCTCGGGGCTTGTGGAATGAATATCCCCCATGATCCCCTCTCGGTCCATTGGAGGCAGGCGGCTCAAAATCTTGCCCAGGCGCTCGGTGCCGCGCACGCCGAACTCGACTAGGCTTCTGATTTTGTTTTCCAGCATGGCCAGGCGTTCCGGGTCGGCCATGGTCAGACGCACCAGGGCCTGGGAAACCGCGGTTTGCGTGGCGGCGGGCAAGGACTGCAAAACCGTGGCGGCTAAATCCGGATTTGAATCGGCCAGATAGCCGAAGAGAAGAGCGAGGTCATCGGGCGTTTCATCCGCCAATAGCTTGGACAATTCCTGCGGGTCCTTCGGCATCAGGAAATCGAAACGTCGGCCTAGGGCCGGCAAGGTCCCCGCCGGAGCGTTGGCCTGGTCGGGCTGTCCGCTGTCGATAAGGCTGGGAATGCCGCCGGGCAAGAAATCAGCCTGCTGCGCCCCGGGCAGGCCTTGTCCTTGATGGTAAGGAGGAGGTTCGGGCGCCCGGCGCCGCTGTTGGGCCAGTTCGGAGACGAAGACGCGCACCACGCGCGCGGCAGCCAAATAAGCCAGGATGCTCACCAGCAAAATCAGGATGACGGCTCCGCCGAAAAGCATGAGCGTGCGCGTTCCCTCAGGCGTTTCCAGCGCCGATTTCCAGGCCGGGGCCAGCTGTGCGCGCATGATGCTGAGTTGATCGCCGCGCGTGAGATCGACGCCGAGCAAGTCGGAAAGAAGCCGGCGCGCGGCATTGGCC
>MGUO01000043.1:1996-12198 GCA_001800015.1 Elusimicrobia bacterium RIFCSPHIGHO2_02_FULL_57_9 | reverse complement strand
CCAAAACCACCGAAACCCGCAGACGCTTGATGATCAAGCCGCTGATGCGCGAGGTTTGCTCCTGATCCTTCTGCGTAAAATCCCACTTCTCTTCCTTGGTTCTTTCCTTGGCATAGCCCGGCAGCATGGCGGGTTCGACCCCCGCCGGCTTGGTGATGGGCGTTAAAATTTCCGTTTGGGTTTGGGTGTTGCTGCGCTCGCCCTCCACGCTCACCAGGACCTTGGCCCGACCCGGTCCCAGCAGGGAGGTGAGGAATTTCTCGGCCTCGGCGGTGAGCTTTTCCCCCATGGCCGCTTCATCCACGCTGCCTTGGGCCGAAGCCGGGGCGACGGCCAAAATCAGAGCAATAATAAGGGATCTAGCCATGTCTCTAAGTATAAGGGACTTACTAAGGAATGCAATATCAAAAATGTTAACTGCCGTTTAAGGGCAGGCTGAAGTGGAAGCGGCTGCCCTTGCCCAGTTCCGAGCGCACGCCTATGGAGCCGCCGTGCATTTCCACGATGGATTTGGAGATAGCCAGCCCCAGGCCCACGCCGGTGGCGCGCAAGGGGTTCTGCACGCGCTCAAAAGGCGCGAAAATGCGGCCCAGGCTTGCCGCAGAGATGCCCACGCCGGTGTCCGTTACGGTGCATTCCACGCCGCCGTTGAGCCTTTTGAGCTCGATGCGGACGGCCCCTCCCCTCCGGGTGAATTTCAGGGCGTTGGAAATCAAATTAGTCAGCACATGGGCGATCAAATCCGGGTCCAGGCGCATCTGGGGAAGGCCTTTCTCGACTTCGCATTCCAGTTTTATCCCCAATTCCGAGGCGTTGGGCCGGAAGAAAAGAGTGGTGTCTTCCACGATTTGCGTGATATCGCCGGCGCGCGGCGAGAAATCGAGCTTGCCCCGCTCGATCTTGGCCATATCCAGAAGATTGGTGACGAAGTGGCTCAGACGGGTCGTGTTGGTTTTGATGCGCTCCAAGTTGCCGCGGTCTTCCGGCGATAAGCGGGAGGCGGCGCCGAGCAAAACCTTGACATAGCTTTCTATGGCGCCCAAGGGCGAACGGAGTTCGTGGGTGACGGAGGCGACGAAGGTTTTCTTAAGCTTGTCGAGCTCCTGAAGGCGCTCCGACATCTGATTGACGCCGCGCGCGAGTTTCGCGACCTCATCGGAGCCTAGATCGGGCAGCTTGACGTCGAGGCTCCCCTGGCCGATATCCTTGAGCGCCGATTCGATGCGCACGATGCGCCGGGTCATGGTCCAACTGAGCGGAAATGAAACTAATAGCCCGATGAGGATGACGATAATGCTGGTGTGGGCCATGTTCCTGGTCAATTCCGCGACAGCCTGCATCTGCCTGCTTTCTATGACGCCGCGGGAAAATTGCACCTCCACCTGCAGGGTCTGGCCCCCCGCGGCGGCCGCTAGAGCAGCGGTTTGCTCAAGCAGAACGCCGCCCTGCGCCGTCTTGGCGGGAGGTTTGCCGGCGTGCTCCCATTTGTTGTTGATGTAGACGCGGCAATGATAAACTTCTTGATGCTCGCGCGTGATGGATTCAAGATAGTCGAAAAGCATGAGGGGGTCCTTGGCCAGGAGGGATTCTTCCGCCAGGTTCGTCACGCTTTCCATCAGAATCTGCCGTTTTTCTATTTCAGCTCTGCGGATGTGCGTGTATTGCAGATACACGAATACCGACACCGCCGCAATGGTCGCACTCGCCATTCCCAGGCCGATAATAACCGCCAGTTTAACGCGGATGCTCATAGTCGAGGAAGTTTCATCGGGATTTGGGGCTCCTTTGCTCTATGCGGTCCAGGGCTTTTCTGGCCTGGGCGTTGGCCGGGTCGATTTGCAGGATGCGCAGGAACATCGCGGTGGCCTGCAAGTACTCGCCGCGGGCGTAATGCTCCACGCCTTTCTGATAAAGCGCGGAAATGTCGCGGGGGTCCCCGGCTCTTTTAATGGTTTTCGGCGCCGGCTGCTGAGGCCGGGCCTTGGTCCTGGGCGCAGGCACTGGAACCTCCACCTCAGCTTTGGGCGCAGCATCCATGGCCGGCATGGGAATTTGGGGTTTTCCTATCCTCTCTTGGGCCTGGCGTATGTACTCCTTGAGGGATTCGATTTCATGCGGCTTGGTTTCCAGCGGCAGGGCGCGCATCCAAGCGGAGACGGCTTCCTCGTTTTTCCCGATGACAAAATAGACGGAGCCCACGCGCTCCAGGGCGGTTACGTTGTTGGGTTCGACATCCCGGATGTCTTTAAGCAGCTGCATGACCATCGAAAAGTCGCGGCGATTGTTGGCCGCCTCGACTTTATAGAGAAGCTCCTCGACGAAAGTGCGCGGATGCCCGGCGGGAAGCCGTAGCGCGGAGATTTCCGTGGCGGCCTCGACCTTGGCCAGGAAATGATCCAGCTTGGCGTTGGTCGCATTCAGGCTCAGGGAATAGCCGCCGTGCAAGGTCGCGGCGCGGTCGCGGCCGTATAAGAAGTGGTAGATGGCGGAGGAAAGTTCCATCTCCCAGATATCCACGGGCGTTTGGAAATCGGGATAGTAGGAAGCGACCACGTCCAGTCGGTTGGTCAAGGCGACCAATGACTCTAAGGGCGGCGAATCCTTGGTCATGTCGGTAAGGGCCAGGTGAGCTTTGCGGAAATGACCTTCGGCGATCAGTTGGCGCACATGCGCCAGTTTTTGGTCGGAGAGGTCATGGGGCTTGAGCACTTCCAGGAACTCGTAGCCGTAAAGGCCGCGGCCCTCTTTGATGAGTTTGGCTCTTTCGATGAGCTCCTGGGATATTTCATCCTCGGCGGTAGGCGCGCCGAAATGGAAGGTGACGGCCAGGCGGTGGGTTCCCGCCGTGCCTTTAACCGTTCCCAAGGGCATCATGAAGCCGTAGTCGAATTGGATTTTATTGATGCGGTAGGAAAGTCCTGTGGTAATCTGCCGCCAAGATCGTGCGCCCAGGCCCAAGGAGCCGCGCAGGCCGAATTGGCCGTAATCCAAGGTCGGAAAATAACGTTCGGCTGCCATGATAAAATCCTGGTCCCTGCTTCCATCCGCAGCCGTGTCCATGCGCAATTCTCCGCTCAGGCTCATCCACAGGCTTTTGTAGGCAAGCCCGGAGCGCAAGTTCATGGGCAATTTGTCCGGGCCGCTGAAGCCCACGTCGGGCCGCATGGCGTGCCGGATGGCCAAGCCCAATTGGAAGCGGCGCGGGAAGCGGTATAAAAAGCCGATGTCGGCGTCCATGGCGCTCTTGGAGTTGGAACCCGACAAAACCGGGTCCGCGCCGCGGTTGCAGTTCTGCAGGTTGCAGGCGTTGTCGGCCTCGGGCAGGCGGGAGAAGGAGTGCGATAGATATTTGGCGTTGACGCCGGCCAGGAGCTTTGCGCCGGAGTCGCGCATCCATACGCTGCGCCCGTAGGAAAGCGCGAAGGTCTGTTCCGAGTAAAGATCGCTTAAGGCGAAGCGCTGCAGGCTCACGCCCAGGGTTCCCCTTTTTCCTCCCTTCAGCGGATGGGCATAGACGAACTGCGAAAGCCCCAGATCCGAGCCGTCGGACAGTCCGGCGTAGAGCTTGGAATAGGCGGCCGAGAATTGCGGCCGCTCGAGCTGCGCTAAGCCCGATGGATTGTAATAAACCGCGTAAGCGTCGTCGGCCAAAGATGTGAAGGCATTGCCCATCCCCGGCGCGCGCGCCCCCCCGCCTAAATCCTCGAAAGCCGCGTTCGCAGCACCGGCCGACATGAGCGCGATGAGAGCCGGCAGGCGCGCGATATTTTTCATTTGACCACCGCCACCGTCCCGCGGTGAATTTTACCCTCGCCCTCGATCACGTAAATGTAAACGCCGCCGGGCACGGCGGTACTACCGGATTTGCCGTCCCAAATCAGCGCCTCAGGCGGTCCCGAATCGTGCGTCATGGAGGCGACCAGGCCGCCTTTGAGGTCATAAATTTTCCCCGTTACTTCTGAGAATTGCGGATTGTCGAGGGCAAACGCGGCCGTATCGTTTTTTCCGTCGCCATTCGGGGTGATGAGGCGGTTGGAAACTCCCGTAAAGGAAAGACCTTGCGGTTTAACGGCGGTGGCCGAGGAACTTCGGTTGATAAGACAAGCCAAAAGCAGAATCAAATAAACCGCTATGTTTATCATCGGAGTGCGCGCGTGGCATTAGTATAGGGGGAAGGTACGAAATTTATGTTTCAGCGATGCGAAATCGGCGTAACTTGTTGTTTCTTTTTCAGCATTTTTTATGATCCAGAAAGCAGCCTAAACGCCAGCCGCACATGCCGGGCCAGTTCGTGAAAGGGCCGTATCTTTGAGCGGCCGCAAACGCGGCTGGTCAGCAACGCCGGTATTTCCATCACCTTTAAGCCCCGGCGCAGAAAAAAAGCCAAAAGCTCCGCGTTGATCTCGAATCCCTCGCTGCGAATCGGGAAGCTTTTGAGGGCTTCGGCGCGGTAAAGCCTGAAAATCGAAGTGTAAGCGGTCAGGCGTGGAGAAAGAATCAAACGGTAGCCGGCGTTGACCAGCCGGCTTGACCAAAGCCGCCAACTCGGGATTTCCAGCCGGCCCAGGAAAGGCGAGCCGCAGACGCAGTCGGCATCGGCATCCCTTTGCTCCTCGAGCAGAGCGCGGATTTGCCGCGGATGGAAGCTTAAGTCGGCGTCCAACACGACGACCCATCCTCCCGACGCGGCCGCCAGGCCGGTGCGGATGGCTGCGCCCAGGCCGCGATTGCGCGCATGCTCCAGTATTTTCGCGCGGGGCTGTTCTGCGGCTAGAGCGCGCAGGGCTTCTCCTGTTCCATCTCTAGAGCCGTCATCGACAAACACGACTTCAAAAGGGATTTTTAAATTTTCCAGCTCCGTGAAGAGTTGGCCTTGCAGCGCCGGCAGCGCTTCTTTTTCATCGCGGCAAGGGACTATGACGGAGAGCCCGGCCATACCGCGCTACTCTAACTTAATTGCCGCATTAAGGCCAAGTTTCTTGTCGAGATTTGTTCTATAATTAATCACCCTATGGGCAATGGGCCGACGCTTATGGAACCGCGAGATGTCATAGAAGACCTCGACTTTTGGTCTCATTTCATCCATCATCTGAGAAACACCGTCGGCACCATCTCTTCCGTGGCGGATTTCTGCCGCTCCTATCCCGTGGACCCCGAGAAATTGCTGAGCATTTTCACCCATATCGCCAATTCCGCGCAGAACTCGATGATTCACGTCGATGAATTCGCCCAGCTTTTGCGTCCGCTTAAAGTGAGGCCTCGGCCGCTGGCGCTTGAGCCTTGGCTGCGGCTGATTTTGCCTTTGCATCCCGTAAGCCGCGCCGTTGGAGTTACGGTTAACTGGGAGGTGAGCCGGGGCGGCTGCGAAGTCAAGGCCGATCCGGTGAGGCTTGAGCGCGTGGTGTGGGCTGTGCTCGACAATAGCCTGGATGCGATGGCTCAAGGCGGGGTTATGACCGTTAGAATAGGCGCTGAGGGGGGCAAGCTGCGTTTGGGTTTCGGCAATACCGGCCCCGCGATTCCGGCGGCCATCCGCCATCATATCTGGGAGCCGTTTTTCACCACCAAGGCCGATAGAATGGGCATCGGCCTAAGCTGGGTGCGAAAAATCGCCATGGCCCACGGCTGTTTATTCGGCGTGCGGAGCCATCCTCGCGGCGGCGTTGAGACTTGGCTGCAATGGCCGGCCGCGAATAGGTCCTAGTGGGAGAACAGAAAAGGCCGCTGATCCTTCATGCGGATGATTCCGCGTTCATCATCATGACCATAAGAGCCATGCTGGAGCAGCTGGGCTGCGACTGCGTTTCGGCCCCCAACGGCCAGGAGGCCCTGCGCATGGCGCGGACGCAAAAGCCGGACGCCATCCTTTTAGACGCCATGATGCCGGCCTTGGACGGCTATCAAACGGCCGCGGCTTTGCGCGCCGATGGGGCCACTCAGAATATCCCGATATTGATGCTGACGGGCAGCGCAGCGCCCAAGCCGCCGGCTCAGGCCTGCGGCTGGGTGAACGATTTTCTGGTCAAGCCGGTGCGATTCGACAGCCTGAAGGCCGCGCTTGGCGCGCTCATTAAGCTGCCCGGAGGCGGTCAATGAGCGATTCGCTCAAAGCCGCATTCCCGGCGGACGTTTCGCAATGGGTTCTTTTCAATCTGGCCAAGGAGGAATTCGGCGTTCCGGCGGCGCAGGTGCAGGAAATCGTGCGCTATCCCGAAGTGACCCACGTGCCCGGCATGCCGCAATTCGTCAAGGGCGTGGTCAACCTGCGCGGAAAAATCGTGCCCATCCTGGATCTTAAAGAGCGCTTTGAAATTGCCGGCGAACCCCCCGCCCTGGGCAGCCGCCGGATCATCGTCTCCCTGATGGGCAAGGACTCGGTCGGTCTTATCGTGGACGCGGTTTTGGAGGTGGTGAGGCTGGAACCGCAGTCCATCTCGCCGGTTCCGGCCGGCCTTCCCCAAATCGACAGCGAGTATCTGGGAGGCGTGGGCAAATTCCGAGACAGGCTGATCGTGCTGCTGAATTTAGAGAAGCTGCTTACCGCGATGGAGAAGAAAATACTAGGCGATCTCAAGGGATAGCCTTGACCCCGACACCGCCAGGCCTTGAAGAACTAAAACGCTATCTTCAGGAGAGGCACGGCTTTGACTTGGAGCATTACAGCCGCAGTTTCCTGGAAAGGCGCCTGCTTCTGCGCCTGCGGCATCATAATGTCGCAGGCTATGAGGAATATCTTTCCGTGCTGCTGAAAGATCGCCGCGAATACCTCGATCTCATCAACACCCTGTCCGTCAACGTGACGGAATTTTTCCGGGACGCCGCCCTCTATCAGGCCGTGGCCGAGCGCGTGCTGCCCAAAATCAAGGAGCGCAATTTTCGCAATGGTTCGCGCGCGGTCAAGGCCTGGAGCGCGGGCTGCGCTTCGGGGCAGGAGGCTTATACCTTGGCCATGCTGCTGGACGATTATTTCGGCGCTCAGGCCCCGGCGTGGGCTTGCGAGGTCCATGCCTCGGATATCCAGGAAAATTTTTTAGCCGAGGCTAGAACAGGCAAATACCCGAAGGGGAAGGCCGCCCAGATTCCCGCGAGTTTTCGCAAACGCTACGTGATCGAAGACGGCGGGCATGTGAGCATGGCCCCAAGACTTAAAAAGCTGGTGAATTTTTTCAAGCATGATCTGGCTTCGCCCCCGCCTCTGGAGTCTCTGGATCTGCTATTTTGCCGCAATGTCATGATTTATTTTAACGGCGAAACCAAGGAAAAAATACTGCGCTGGTTTCACCGCTGCTTGAATCCCGATGGATTTCTGGTTCTAGGGGCTTGTGAGATCATCCTTAAGGCGGACTTGTTTCAATTAGCGGACAGCGAGCATAAAATCTACCACAGAGCGGCCCATGACGCCTAACGCCGCCAAGCCCATTCGAGTTCTCATTTGCGAGGATTCCCGTTTCATGCAGGAGGTGCTGCACAGGATTTTGCTCTCCGACCCGTCTGTCGAAATCGTCGGCGTCGTCCCTCTGGGCCGTGAGGCCATCAAGCTGGCGCCGACCCTGCGTCCGGACGCGGTCATTTTGGACATGATCCTGCCGGACATGGACGGCTTCGAGGTTTTGCGCCACTTGGTCAGGGTCCATCTGCCCGCGGTGATCGTCAGCGCCGTGGCAAGCCCCGGAAGCACCGTCGAGCTCCAAGCCATGCGGATGGGCGCGGCGGACTGCCTGCATAAGCCGCAAAACTTAAACGCCGATGGCCGATTCTCGCGGCGGCTCATCGCCTCGGTCAAGACCGCTGCTCGGATTTCTCCCGAGAAAATGCAGGAGCTGGCCGCCAGGCAAAGCGCGCTGCCTCAAAGCGCGCTGGCCAAAACTCTGGTTGTTATCGGCGCCTCGGCCGGCGGGCCGTTGCTGCTGCGGGAAATCATCCCTCAGCTTCCCGGCGACTTGCGCGCCGCGGTTTTGGTCGTGCAGCATCTTCCCGCCGCTTTTACCCGGCAGCTGGCCGCCGATCTAGGCGCGCTTTGCGCCTTGCGCGTCAAGCAGGCGGAGTCCGGCGATGTTTTTGTCGAGGCCACGGCCTTGATCGCAGCCGGTGACCGGATTCTTAAAGTCGAGTGGGTCAAGAATAATTGGGGCGCGGTCAATTATTCCTCGATCGATTCTTCCTCTTCCCACATCAGGCCTTGGATAGACGCAAGCATGACCACGGCGGCATTCCTCTTCGGCAAGCGCTGCTTGGGAGTTATTTTAAGCGGCATGGGTTGCGACGGCTTGGAGGGCATGCGTAAGATCCGGGAGCTGGGCGGCAGGACCATCGCCCAGGACGAGGCGAGCGCTCCGGTGTTCGGCATGCCCAAGGCTTCCATCGAGGCGGGCGTGGTGGATCAAGTCCTGCCGATCTCGGCAATTCCCGCGGCCATCGTCCGGTTCGTGTCGGCCGCGGCCAGGTACTGATGGATTTTTCTCAATTCAAGGATATTTTCATCGGGGAAGCCCAGGATATCTTGGGGCGGGTGGAGGAGATTCTGGTGCGCCTTGAGCAGGCTCCCGGGGATGGAGCAATGATTCAGGAACTTTTCCGGGTCGTGCATACCCTGAAAGGCAACGCCGCGACCCTGGACCTTAAAAAAATGACGGAACTAGCGCACGGCTTCGAGGATCGGCTTGACGCGGTGGCCAAGGGCTCGGCCCTTATCACGCCGCGGGTCCTGGACGCTTTTTTGGCCTGCTTGGACAGGCTGCGCCTGCTGCTTCGGGAAGTTCAGGAAGAGAAGGATTATCAGGTCGACGTGCGTAACGCCTTGAAGCAACTCGAGGCCGCTTTTGGCCCTCAAGCGGGGAGTGGAAGCGAGCCGTCCCCGGCGCCATTGGGGGCGCCGCGTCAGGACGCCTCGGCCAATACCGCGGTCGCAACGACCGTTCGCGTGCGCCTTAAAAGGCTCGACAATATCATGAATTTGGTGTCGGAGCTTGCCATTGCCAAGGCCAGGGTGGTGCGCAAGTCCCAAAGCCTGCACTACTCGGGCAACCTGGCCGACGACATGAAGGAGCTGGAGGGCCTCATCAACCAGCTTCAGCAAGAAGCCCTGGAAACACGCATGGTTCCCATCCTGGAAATATTCACGCGCTATCAGCGGGTGGTGCGCGACGCCAGCCGCGCCATGGGCAAGAACGTGCAGTTTAAGATTGAAGACAATGGGATTTCCGTAGACCGGATTTTGCTTGAAAAAATCAACGAGCCCCTGGTGCATTTGCTGCGCAACGCCGTGGATCATGCCATTGAGGGCCCCGAGGAAAGGGCCAGAGCATCCAAGCCTGCGGCCGGCGCCGTGATTCTACGCGCCGGCGGCGAGCGCGGCTACGTCATTATCGAGGTCAGCGACGACGGACGAGGGATGGACCCGGTCCGCATTAAGGATAAGGCCTTGGCCTTGGGAATCGTTAGCTGCGAAGAAGCCGGGAAATTGTCGAAGCGCCAAATTCTGGATTTGATCTGCCATCCTAGTTTCAGCACGGCCGAAAAGGTGACCGAGATGTCGGGGCGGGGCGTGGGAATGAGCGTGGTGCGCCAGATCGTCGAAGGCGTCAAAGGCCGTCTGGAAATCTCAAGTCAGCCGGGGCAAGGCAGCGTATTCTCTTTATATCTGCCGCTTAGCCTGGCCATCCTGCAGGCGCTGCTTGTGCGCGTGTGCGATGAGATTTTCGCCGTTCCTCTGACGGATGTGCTGGAGCTCATTTCCCTGAGGGTGAATAGGCCGAAGATCGTGGATAAGACGCCGATGATATCCCTGCGCGGAGAGCTGCTGCCTTTGATCAGCGTGGCTTCGGCTTTTGGGCTGTCCGCGCTATCCCCGACGTCCACCGGCTATGCCGTGATCGTGCAAAGCATGCGCGGCAAACGAGCCCTGCATGTCGACGGCCTCGTGGGGCGCGAGGAAATCGTGGTCAAGAATTTTTCTGGATTTCTCAAGATGGCCAAGGGCTTTTCCAGCTCGACCATCAGGGGCGACGGGCGCGTCGCCTTGATATTGGACGTGAGGGGGCTTAAATGATGGAAGAGACGATTTACGCCTTGGACATCGGCACGCGCAAGGTCATGGGTCTTGTGGTTCGCTGTTTGCCTGGCAGGCCGGCCCGTGTGTTGGATGCGGAAGTGATCGAACATTCGACCCGGGCGATGGCCGCCGGTCAGGTTCAGGATGTGGC
>MGUO01000043.1:0-1981 GCA_001800015.1 Elusimicrobia bacterium RIFCSPHIGHO2_02_FULL_57_9 | reverse complement strand
CCGTGCGCGGCCTGGCGTCGATCGCCTATCCCGCCGGCAAGGAGCTGACGGAGATGGATTTGCAGCAAGGGATTATGGAGGCGCTTGAGGATGCCTTAAAAAAAGCCGCGCCGCGACATCAATGCGTGGGCTATGCCGTTAGCGGCCATCGCGCGGAGGGAGAAACCTTGGCCCAGCCCGCGGGCCATTGGGTTTACGGGCTTGAGTCCGAGGTTCTGGCGACTTTCCTGCCGCGCCGCGTCCTAGACAGCCTATTTGCCGTGTTGGCGCAGTCGGATTTGGAGGCTCAAGGCATCACCTTGGAGCCTATAGCCGCCCTGCAGGCCGTTATCCCGGAAGAGTTAAAACGTTTCCATTTGGCTTTGGTTGACGTAGGGGCGGGGACTTCCGACATCGCCATCGTGCGCGACGGCCGGGTCCAGTCATTCGGCATGGTGCCTTGCGCCGGCGACTTTATCACCGAGGCCTTGGGCGATCGGTATCTGCTGGACTTCAACACCGCCGAAAAAATCAAGCGCTCGCTCTGCAGCCTGGCCTGGAGCGATGCCGAGGATATTTTCCATAAGAGCAGGCGCATCGAAACGGCGCAAGCGATAGAAGCCCTGGCCGCCCCTCTGGCGCAGTTAGCCGGACGAATTGCCGGGCATATTTTGGAGCTCGCAGAGGGAGAGAAGCCTCGCGCGATTATTTGCGTGGGCGGCGGCGCTCTGGCGCCGGGTTTTGAGGCGGCCTTGGCCCATGCCTTAAACTTGGCGCCGGAGCGCGTCGGGCTTAAGACGGCTCAGGAGGCCATGCAGAATTCTCACGCGCTGGTGGCTCGCCTTGGCCCGCAAGCGGCCACGCCCCTGGGAATAGCCTTGGTGGCTTGCGCCGGGCGAAGCCTGAGCTTCCGCAAGGTGTTTTTTAACGGGACGGCCCTGCACTTGCTTGATTTGGGGCGCGGCCTGAATGTTTTGTCCGTTCTTGCCTCGGCCGGGGTTGCGGCGGTTTCGATCTACGGCAAGCCGGGTTTATCCAAAACCTTTACAGTTAACGGGGAGCTGCGCGTCCTTAAAGGGGGCGAGGCCGACGCTGCGATTATCGAGGTCAACGCAGAACCCGCGAGCCTGGAGCGCGCTGTCAACGAAGGCGATCGCATCCGTTTTGCGCCGGCGGTCTGCGGGGAGCAAGCCGCGGGCACGGTCAAGGAGGCTCTTGAGGAATTCTCCCGCGTTATCGACGTGCAGGGCCAGGAGGTTAAGATTTATCCGCCGGCTTTGCTCAATGGCGCGCCGGTCGACCTGGAGTCTCTGCTTCCGGACCGGGCCCGTCTTTCTTGGGACACCGGCGCCTACGATGCCTCCGCAGCGCCGGTTGCCGTCGCCGCGGCAGGCCTGCAGGTCCGGGTCAACGGCCGGCCGGTAGTCCTAAATCCCGGCCGCGACGCTGAGGTGATGCTGGTTGATTTGTTCAAGCATATCTCGATTAGGACGGATCAGGCGGTGGGAAAAAGACTGCGTTTGCTGATTAACGGCCAGGAAGCGCGCTTTACCTCGCTTCTGCACGACGGCGCCGAGGTCAAGGTTTATTTCGAGTAAGAATTTCCACTACCAGATAGAGCCGTACCTGCAAAGCCTGTATTTGGGGCTGCTGCGGGCCGCTGCCGGTTTGTCCCAAACCTCGCGTCAGGTCTGCCGGGCAGCGCCCATACGCATATCCTCTTTTGCCCGTTCAGTGCCCCCGCCGCTATGGGCCGTGCTTGATCAGAAACT
Organism: Elusimicrobia bacterium RIFCSPHIGHO2_02_FULL_57_9; assembly: GCA_001800015.1. Classification (GTDB taxonomy): domain Bacteria; phylum Elusimicrobiota; class Elusimicrobia; order UBA1565; family UBA9628; genus O2-02-FULL-57-9. The sequence continues at coordinate 230 of MGUO01000043.1, read as the reverse complement.
TTGCGGCATCGTCACGCAATTAAGCGGAGATCTCTTCGGCAGCGCGGCTTTAATATTCACCAATGAGGATGCCGATAATTTGGGCCGGAAAATTATCGAGGGCATGGAGCGGCGCGAGGCCTTGGCCTCGCGCGAGATGGCGGCCTCGGCCATTGAGGAAATGGGGAACATTTTCCTGAACCTCTCCCTGGCGCCTTTATCCAATGAGCATGGTCTGACTATTTTCAGCT
>MGUO01000042.1 GCA_001800015.1 Elusimicrobia bacterium RIFCSPHIGHO2_02_FULL_57_9 | reverse complement strand
CTTATGGGGGACTTGGTTATGGGCTAGAAGAGGCTTGAGGGACGAGGCAAACAGCAGCACGTCTTTGATTCGGGCATAATAAAGCTGCTCATCGCCGGTGGGGTCGCGGTAAAGCTCCAGCTTATTTCGTGTTGGGTCGGCGAAGGTCAGAACATAGTGTCCGCTAAAACGCAAATCCCAATCAGGCTGCCGGCTTTTTTTTTCCAAGGCCTCTTGAAGGGTTCGAGGGCCTTCGCCGTTAAAAGCGAGAAAGCCATGCAAGGCGAGACAGCTTCCCCTATTCCGAGCCAGATTGCCTTTGCCGGCGGCTATCCAGCAAGGACCTTCCGAGAATTCGACGGTTCCCGCCGTCGAATCCAGGCTGGTCCGCATGGCCGTTTTATCCCCTTCGCCAAGCTGGGTTTCAATCGGTTTGCTCAAAAGGGACCATGCGCCGCAAAAAGAACTCACCTCAAATCATCCCAGCTGGGCGGACTTGTTCTCAGCGGCAATTCGATGAATAGGCGGTGCCACAGGGCCAACCGGGCGGCGGAGGGCGCCAGCCAGGAGCGCACGGCCTTGAATTCGCCCAGAAAATACGGATCCAGGTGTTTCGCTGATTTTGAGACCAGCGGCTCCAGCTTGCGGAGGCTTTCCTCCAACCAGTGGGTCGGACATATCATATTGTCCTCAATCTTGGAGCGCGCCAGCGCTTCTTCGGGTAGAATGCCGCGCATGGCCTGCTGAAGCAGAAGTTTGGGAAATTGTTTGGGCGCTTGCGCGGTATGCCAGCTTAAATATTTTTCATCGGACATGCAGACCCGGAAATAGGCGGGGGCCGTAAAGACGCAGCCTATTTCCCGGGTGAATTTTACTTTCCTATGGATATTCCTAGAAAAATCATGAGACGTAAAACAGAGATAGCGCAGTTGGTCGCCAAGCGTCCATTGCTTCATTCCCGCGATTCTTTCGCGATTCATCCAGGACTGTGTCGTTTGCCGGGCCAGGGTGCTTAGCTCCGGGGGATAAAAGGCGCCCATATCCCGCAGAAAGCCGTTATAGCGCAGAACCGCAAGGATGAGAAAGTAGAGGTGAGGCGGGGGGGCGTCTGGATTGCCAAGGCTAGGCGACGGCTGCGGCAGCTTCCATCCCGGAAACTGCGAAATTTTCCAGCGTTCCAGCGCGCAGCCCACATCGGCAAGCCTTGGGATGGCCGCGGCCAGAGCATCCAGATAATGGTAGCGGGCCGCAGGAATGCGCAGCAGAACTTCCATGGCGGCTCCGCTCAATAATTTGGCGAATCCCCGATCTCTGGCATGTCTGGCCAGCAGCAATACCGCCGGATTGCCTCTCATGGTTCCCGGTTCTTCGGATCGCCAGATGGTTTCCGGGATCGCTTCTTCGTGATCGCGAAGCGATAGCTTGACGACTTGATGATCGCGGATGCCTAAATAGCGGCAAACAGCGGCGGCCAAGGGCGCTTCGGAAATAAGCCCCGGATCATCGAATTCGTAAGTGAAAGCGTGGACGTTTTTGGCCCCCAAGGCCTCCACGGCCAACGCGGCGATGGCTGAAGAGTCTATCCCGCCCGAGAGGGCGATGGCCGCTTCGCGGTCTTTGCCGATGGCCAGGCAAGTGGCCCGAGTCAAGCCCCGCCTAAGCCTCTCCGGCGCGGTTTCTTTCGAATTTTCCTCCGGCGCAGCCATTTCATGATAACGGCAATCCTGCTTGCCGTTATCCAGAATCAGCCGTTGACCCGGTTGGATCTCATTAATCCCCGAGAACAAGGTTCTGCCGGGAGAAAGCAAGGCTCCGTTAAACGCATATTCCCGGATCATCTCCGAGTCCGGTTTCCTGGGCACTTGGCTATGAGCCAGCAAGGGCCATAGCGAGGCGCTGAAAAGGAGAATATCAGGGAGACGGGCGTAATAGAGGCGCTCTCCGCCGCCGATGTCCCTGGTCAGAAGCAGCAAGCCCGCGGCAGGATCGGCATAAACGAGGGCATAATGGCCGTCAAGCTCAATATCCCACGGAGATTGAGGGTTGAGGCGTTTGATGGCGGCGCTCAAATCCTGTCCGGGAGCGATAAAGCCTTCCACGGCCAGGAACCTGCCTTCATTCCGGGTTATTTTCTCAGCGCGGCCAACCAGCCACAAAGGCCCCAGGCTGAGCGCGCGCAGGCTTGCGCCGCCGGCCTCCAATCGGCCGAACACGGCTTTTTTATCGCTTTCGCTGAGCTGGGTTTCAATTGGAGCGCCGGAAAGGGACCATGCGCCGCACAAAGCGGTCGTCAAAATGTTTTTTCCATGGCATTCGGATGATACAAAAAATGATAGTCTCTAACTAGGAGCCTGAGCAATCCCAAAAGAAAAGATCACGTAAGGTTTTGTAGAGCCGTGTGGGCCTAAGAAAGATCCTGAAAATCAAAAAATCTTCCGTTTTGCGGCTGTTGTGACGGTCCGCCGGGTGGCTACCGCCCGACTTTCTCGTTTCCCTGTGTGACTTTCACCCTCGGAAACGGTTTATCATCCTCGTCTTGCCGGTTCCCTCCGTACCGTCGCTAATTTTTTCGCTCAGTTAGACTTATCCCCACTGTCCACAGCCTTGCGACTTATTGTGTTACGCATGAAAGCCCTAAAAGCGCCCAGCGAGCCTCCTCAAAGACCTCGACCCCTTAGTTCCCGCTATTCTAAACCCGCCATTAAAGCAGCATAGTCTATCTTTCCATTTGAATTAAGAGGAAGCTTGTCTGCAACCACAATCCGGAGAGGAATCAAGGCAGGAGGAAGTTCCCGGGCTAATTGCGCCATGATAGCCTTGTCGTCTATTCCTTGGGAAGCGATAAATGCAATCAGCCCTTCGGGGTTTTGGCCGGGCGGCCAGGCTACGGCAGCCACATCTTCGCTGCCGCTGGCCTTTCTCAAAAGAGCCTCGATGCCCTCTAGTTCGAATCTATTGCCGTATATTTTAATCTGACGGTCGACGCGGCCTAAAAAGTGAAAAATTCCGCTGGAATCCTGGCGGCAGAAATCACCGGTCCGATACCAGCGGCGCCGGTCGCCGGAGTTTATGAAACGAGCGGCGGTTTGTTCCTCATCATCCCAATAACCCAACGCTAATTGAGGGCCCGCCAAAGCCAATTCACCGGCTGTTCCAAGCGGCATAAACTCTCCCGATGGGTTTATTATTGCGGCAGCCATGCCCGTATTGGGCAGACCAATAGCCACGATATCGCATTCGGGAGGAATCATCGCGTGGCCATTGTAAACCTGCCGCAAGCATGTAACGGTGGCTTCAGCCGGTCCGTAAAGATTCTCAACGCGGCTGTTAGGGGCGGCAGCGGCCCAAGCCCGTGCGGAGCTGTCAGGCAACGGCTCTCCGCAAAATAACGACAGCCGCAAAGAAGGCCACAACCCCGGTTCAAGAAACTTTTTCCGCTTCATCCCGGCGATCAGAGATGGCGTTGAAAACCAAACGGTAAGTTCATGATCCTGAATGAATTTGGCAGGGCTCAATCTTTCCTGCTCCGGAATAACATAACAACCGGCTCCATTCTCCCAGGACATGAACAAGTCGAACACAGACAAGTCGAATGTTAGACGAAAAAACTGCGAAAGCCGATCGTCGGGAGTTAGACAATAAGAATCATTCATTGTGTTTAAATAATGACGGACACTCCCGGCCGAGACCGCGACCGCTTTGGGCTCGCCGGTGCTGCCCGTGGTAAACATCAGATAGGCAAGACTTCCTGACTCAATAGGCTGAGGAGGTTTAACGCTCAAGCTGCCGTCTAAATCCTTGGGATAGAGAATGCGGCGTGGGCAGTGCGCCGCAAGGCTTTCGCTTAATATCCCGCGTCCCGCGGCGTCTACGATCAAGGCGTCGACCCTGGCCTTCTTAATTTGCTTGGCCAGTAATGATTCAGAGAAACTCGCATTGAGAGGAACAAAGGCCGCTCCGGCCCAGCAAGCCCCCAAGATGCCGGAAATGGACTCCAGGCTCCTATCTCCCATGATTCCGACACGCTGCGAGCTTTCTTCGACCAGCCATTGCGCGACCTGATAAGACAGCTTAGCGATTTCCACATAAGAATACCGCCTGCCATCAAGCCACAGAGCCATTCTCTCCGGCTGCCTCAAAACCTGGCGGTAAAAACCGTCAGCCAGATTAAAATTAGTACCGCTCATCTTCCCGGCGCAGAAGCGGCCGCCCGCGGTTCATCGCTCAAATCATCCCAGGTTGGAGGTTTGCTCCCCAAAGATCTTTCCATAAACATGCGATGCCAGAGACCCAGCGCGATCAAATATCCGCGCCTGAATGTTCCGGGGAATATAAAGCGCTCATTATTCTCATAAAATGGCGGAAGAAGCCTTGAACTTAAAGTGCGCCGGGCAATCCAATCGTTTTCCCTGATCAGCCAGCTGCTCGGAGCGCTGGCTTGTATCCATAATTTAGGCCGATAAAGGATATCCTCGGGCAACAAATGCCGCATGGCCGAAATGAGCAGTTCCTTTCCGGGGCGCATGCGCCGCGACGAACTCCACAAAAATGGCTTTGGCTTATATGGGAAGTGGGTTAAGGCTAGGCAAGATGGGAAAAAGAAAGGAGAGACTCTGAGCACGCCTAATTCGCGGTAAACCCCCTCCGTGCGGCTCGTATCGATGGATGAGCTTAGATGGATAAAGCTTAAATGCTGAAGCTGCCGGGCAAGCGGCAAATGCCGGATTTCTTGCATGGCATCCCGTACACGGGATGAATCGAGGACGCGGCAAGCGGCATCGCCGATACCGGATGGGAAAAGAGGTTTAATGATCAAGCCGTGGGCGCGCAACACGCCCATCGCCAACAAATGAAGAAAGCGATAGGGCGGAGTCAGGCCGGGATGGACATAATCCAACCAGTCAAAACCGTGTTCCAGATGGTTTTGCGTCACTCTCCAATAGCGCAGAGCTTTATCCCGCCACGGGATCCAAGGCATGACGTCGCTTAAGTCTTCAAACCAACCCATGCGGCTGCCGATTCCATCTCCTGTCAAAAATTTTGAAAAGCCGCGTTGGCGCAAGACACGCGCTAACTTGGGGGGATATTGCTTCCAACGATTGATAAAATCCTCCGAGCGCCAAAACATCTCCAGGCCGTCATTGAGATGATTTTCCTGCGATATTTGGAGAATATGATGCTTTTTAATCCCAAGATGGCGGCAGGTTTGGGCGGCGAAATGGGCCTCCGATACATAATCGGGACCTGAGAATTCATAGGTAAAAGCCTCGACATTGCCGGCTCCAACTTCCTTCGCCGCCAGGGCCGCGATGGCGGAAGAATCGATTCCTCCGGATAATGCGACAGCCACCCGCCCATCGCTGCCGATGCTGGCTCTCACGGCCTGACGCACTCGGGCTGCCAGCTCCGGCGCCAAATCTTCGGGACGCCCCTCTACCCCCTGCAACAGCTCCCCCCAATACCACCGATGCCGCAGGTTTTTAGGCGAAGCCTCAAGGCAGTAACCAGGCAGAACCTCTCTAATGCCCTCCCATAAAGTTTCATTGCCCCAGTGGCTTAATCCCGCCAGAACTCGCTCCTCGGCGACGCTCGAATTAAGCCGCCGGCCCACGGCATCATGAGCCGCAAGCGCCTTAGCCGAAGCTGAAAATAAAAGCAAATCGCCGATCTGAACGTAGTAAAGGCGAAAGCCTCCGGTGGGATCCCGGAAAAGGCTCAGCCGCCGCCGAGCTGCATCAGCCCAAACTAGAATATAATGGCCATCGAAACGGGGCTCCCAGTCCCCCTGCTCTCTTTTTTTACCCAAAATAGAGGAAAGGCTTACGGGGGTTTCAGCGGCAATTAAGCCTTCCATGGCCGCAACCGCCTCTTGATGTTGAGCTACATGGCCCTGGCATGCCACGAGCCATAGCGGTCCCCGAATTTTTTCAACAAGCGGCTCATTTGCATCGGGAAGGTTGCGGCGTATTGCCTGTCTTTGGGGTTCCGGCAGGCAATCTTCAATGGATTTGCCGCTTAAAGACCACGCCCCGCAAAGCGCAGGCATTTCTCAGGCTCTTCCGGCGCCGCTTAAACTGGTATTGATTTTTAACAGCAGGTCCCAATAGCGGCCGAGCCACTCCTCCATCCTGGAGTCCGCCTGCGATTTCCAGCGGCGGCAGTTGGCCTCATCGCTTTGGCGAGCCATATCGAGAATATCCTCATGGTTAAAATCCAAGCTCCTCATCCGAGGATACATGAAGGTACTCATAAAATAGGGGGAGCCGTAACACGCGGCGATGAGCTTGAGGCCTTCGATGGCCAACTCCCGGGCCTGGACCAAATCCATGGTTTCATGCCGCCAATAATAGTCGGGCTCGAAACGAATTTCTTTAAATCCGTAGCGCCCGGGATTACGCGAGTAATCGGAGTAATCAACCACGGCGCCGTCTATTCCGGCCTCGTATTTTCTAAGTCCCAGCACTCCGTAAGATACGAAATCGAAAACCCTGTTTTCCGTCAGCCAACTCGTGGTTTCTCTTTGGCTGTCCGGGGTTTCATGCGGCAAGCCGACGATGAAGGAGGCGTTAAAAATAACCTGGCTATTATGACGTTGATACGCGGTCTTGAAGAATTCTTTAACCTTTATCGGCGGCACCGCCTTGCCCGCGGCTTTGCCCGCCTCCGGATTAAAGGTCTCTATGCCGTACTGCAGGCTGCGGCATCCGGCCTTGACCATCAAATCCAAAGTCTCGGGGAATTTAACGTGAAGATCGGCTCTAGCGTATGAAACCCATTCGACTTTAAAAGGCAGGTTTAGGAGAAGCCCGCACACCCCTTCGACCTTGTCCTTCGTATCGTTAAAACAGTCGTCGCAGAAATGATAAACCGTCGAGCCAAAATTTTCATAATTCCGAATAAGTTCGGACCGAAGCGCATCCAGGTTCTTCCGGATGCTTTCCTTTTTATCGTAGTAACAGAACTTGCAGTTATAAAGGCAGCCCCGAGAAATCTCGATGGGCAGTCCTTCTCCGCGCAGAATGGCGTGCTTATCCGTCAACTGAGCGGAAGGGCAGCCCTGCAAGGCGCCGGGCTGGGGCTGGAGAAAGGCCACGCCGTTTCTCACGGTATGGGCCGGCGTCCGGCCTTCCTTGAAACAGCGCGCCAAATCTACGATAGAATCATCCGCCTGGCCCAGCACGATATAATCGAAAAAGCGATGCATCGCAAGGGGCCTCTGATAAATAAGAGGGGCTTTGGCGCCTCCCAAAACAATCCGGCACTTCGGACTGCGCCGGCTCAAAACCTGTTTGAGCCTGATGAACCATTCCTGCATGGACGGCTCTTCTAAATGCCAAAGACTGTCCCTATAGTAGCGCTCGTTGCGCTCACCGCGCATCTCTCTCCGCCTTAATCGCTCTATGCTCAACTCCGGCTCATACGGAGATAGGAATGTGGAGGAAAGCCCCAGCATCATGGTATTCTGGCCGAGAAAGCCTTCTAAATATCCGAAGAAATCAGGGTGACGGGTAAAGTAATCGATAACAACGGTATTGAATCCCGCATGCTCCAGCCTAGTGGACAACACGTAAGGACCGCAATAACGAGAGGTGGTGGAACCAAGGGATGAAGTAACATCGGAAAGCAGAATTACGTCAGCGGCAGGCATATTCAATCGCCTCCAATGCTGGTATAATACAAAAAATATGGATGAGTTAAGCTGGCCTCACTATGAGAGCACTACATAATCTAATTCCATAATTCGCGCCGCGTAGGGCTTCTTGGAAATGTTCCGACGGGCGTGAAGTCGGTTTCGGCGCGGACCAAACTGCTAAATGATGGGTTTTGTTAGGTCGACTTCGCGCCGTGGAAATCCAGGCTAGTTCAAGCGGCGCGTAAAGCCGGAATACCGGTGATCGCGCCACAGCCGTAGATACTGGTCGGCGACGGCGGACCAGGAACGCCGCCGTGCCATTTGCCGGGCCGCCGAGCCGAGCGCGCGGCGCTGGCTTGGGTGGTTGAGCAACTGTCGCATAGCATTTGCCAGAGCCCGAGGATCCTCCGGAGAAAACAGCAAACCGGTCTTTCCGTCCTCAATGTAGTCCAGAAAACCGCCTAGACGGGGAGCAATTACGGCCTTGCCTGCGGCCATGGCTTCCAGGGCCGCGATTCCGAAAGATTCCCAGCGCGAAGCCAGAACAAAGAACTCCGCGCTTTGGAGTAGTCCCGGGAGCTTGCGATGCTCCGTGAAGCCCGCGAATCGAACGCGGTTTTCAAGCTTCAGCTTGCGGACTAAACGGCGCAGGACGTTATTTTCCATGTCCGGGCCGGTGATAACAAGATTGACCGGAAATTTGTCGGCTATTTCGGCGAAAGCGAAAATAAGCAGGTCCATGCCTTTGTAGCGGGCCGGCCGTCCGACAGAAAGGATGTAAGGCTCAACGAAATGCTTGTGACCGTTGCATCGTTCGGCCCAATCAAGATCGACGCCGTTGCCGATTACTTGAACGCGGTGTTTCATCCTGGGCCAATAACTGACGACGCAATCGCGCACGGCGCGTGATACCGCAGCGACATGGGCCCCTCCCAGCATGAGCTTTTTGAGATCGCGCGCGGTTCGCGGGCAATCAAGGGGAAGGTCCGGGTTGCCGAAATCATCGAACTGGAGGCTGAGGCGAGGGTGCTGCTTGAGTTTTGAGAGTCGGGAGAGACTCCATACAAAAGGGTTGCGGTAGGCTCCTCCGAGCCTTAAATGGACGAGCTCGATTTTATCCTGGGATAAGACTTTAGCCAAGCTGCGTGCCAAAGCCTGATCATTTTTGTTTGGAAGAATATGGAGCGGAAACTTCAAGGTACGCAGAGTTTTGGAATCCGGGCTCGCGGTATAGAGAAATGGAGCATGGTTTTGCCGGGATAATTCGCGAGCCAGGCTCCCCATGATATTAAGGGAAGTCATGTCCGCGAGGTGCCGGGTGCACAAGGCGATACGCATGGGACAAGGACGCTAAACAACGCGCTCTATTTTTAAATCCGGAAGGTTATCGAGAAATTCCAAGGATTTAGGCGTCCATTTATCTAAAAACACTTCACGGTTGGCTGCGATGGTCTGCTTCCAGGAAGCGGTGTCTCGATAAGAGATATGGCCGAAGTGGTGGACGAATACTTCCTCAGCCAGCCCCAGCCGCCAGCCGGCTTGGCGCAAGCGCAGGCAATAGTCGTAATCCTCGTAGCCGCCGATGCGGAAGCGTTCGTCCAGAAGCCCGACCTGCTCATAGGCTTGACGACGCATGGCCATGCAGAAGCCGATAAGGCGGTGCATGGGGCGTATGCGGCCGCTATGCCTCAGGGACCAGGCTACAGCGAAGGTATGGAAATGCCGGATATCATAAGAGACATTCCTGTGTTGATAGGGATCGGCGGCCTCATTGGTGCAGGGGCCCACCGCGCCCAGTCCGGGATCTTGTTCCAGACATGAGTTGAGGCTCTCAAGCCATCTCGGGGGGGCCAGGGTATCGTTATTGAGCAGAACCAAGGTTTGGCCCCGGGCCTTGCGCAGACCCTGGTTGACCGCGCAGGCAAACCCTAAATTCTGCTTGTTGCGGAGAATGCGGATTCGGCGGTCTGCGCGCGCCAATCGCCCCAGGCTCTGGGCTGTGGCGTCGGACGAGCCGTTATCAATGAATATCCATTCCAAGGGACCGGGGGTGTTGGCCAGCACGCTGCGGGCGCAGCGTAAGGTGTATTCCACGCGATTATATACCGGGGTGATCAGAGATCTGAGAGCCGGCGTTTTGCGCAATGGCATGGCGCTATTGTAGAATTTTTTCCGTTGCATGACCATTTTTTATTGGCTGATCTGTTGCGAGAAATAAAAATTCGATGGATAGGCTTAAGGCGCTGTGATGGCTGGCCTGACCCAGCCTATCCCTTACCCGATCAACAGGCCTTTCCATGAACCGGATTGGAGGCGCTTTCCAGGTTGGAGCCGCGCAACAAGGCAAGAATGGGAAAACGCTTTATGGCAGCGCCGCAATTCAGTTAAGAGTGTCATGGCGCTCAAGGCCGTTCTAGGCTCTTATCTCCCCGACGATCTGGCCGCCGGCATCGAGCAGGATCAACGGCAAGCCGCCGTCATGCCCCTGCTTATCACGCCCCAGATGATCAATACCATGCAGGAGCGCGACCTCTGGAACGATCCTGTCCGCCGCTACATGTTGCCCGCCATTCAAGATAGGCATCCTCAGTGGCCCAGCCACCCATTGGCTCAAAGGGACAGTCTGCACGAAACCGAGATGTGGGCCATCGAGAGTCTGACCCGCCGCTATCCCACCAAGGTTATGGCGGAGCTTTTATCCTCTTGCCCGGTTTATTGCGGACATTGTACGCGCATGGACTTGGTCGGAGGCAGCACGCCGTTGGTAAACAAAAGGGTTTTCCGCTTGCCGCTTCGGCGGCGTTTAGAGGGAATTTTAAGGTATTTGCGGGAGAATTCATCGGTTCGCGACGTGACCGTCTCTGGCGGCGATATCGTGAATTTGGCTCCGGCGCGGCTTGAGGATTTTATCGGCGCCCTGATGGATATTGCGAGCATCCGAGACATAAGGCTCGACTCCAAGGCATTGATAGCTCTGCCGCAGCACTTTTTTCAGAAAGAAGTTATCCATAGCCTGGGCCGCTTAGCCCGGAAGGCGCGCAAGCGCAGGATAAGCCTGGCCTGGCACACTCACATCAACCACGCCAACCAGATAACGCCCCTGGTAGCCAGGGCCGCGCGGCAGTTGCTTGATATGGGCTTTCGTGATGTGCGCAGCCAAGGGGTCTTGCTCAGGGGGGTCAACGCGACCGCTAAGGAACTTTTAGAACTTTGCTTCACCATGCTCGACCAAGCGCAGATCATTCCTTATTATTTCTATATGTGCGAGATGATCCCGGGCTGCGAGCATTGGAGGGTTTCCATTCATGAGGCGCAGCGGCTTCAGCATGACATCATGGGTTATCTCCCTGGTTTTGCCACGCCGCGCATCGTTTGCGACGTGCCGCTTTTAGGCAAGCGCTGGGTATCGCAATGCCGCGAATATGACCGCGAGCGGGGCATCTCTTATTGGACCAAGAATTATCGCACGCCCATCGAAGGCGACGACCCGCAGGCCCTGACGCGACGTTACGCCTATTACGATCCCCTCCATACCCTGCCTGCGCAGGGCCAGCGCTACTGGCTAAAGCGCACGGCAGGATCGGTCTAAAAACCGGTCTATTTTCCGGTGCGCGTCAAGAATATGACCCGCGGCCTTGCCCTTCAATTCATCGAGGCCGAGATTTTTAGCCCGATGGAAGTCGCGCAAGGCAGAAGAGTAGGAGACGGCTTCCTCCAGCTTCAAGCCGTAGCCTAAGAGCTCGACGATCAAATATTCATCCGCTATGACCGTGTTGGGCATTTCATTAACCACCACGCTCATGGCGCGCCTCAGGTGGGCTATGGCCTGCTCGGAATCCATGGTCCGGTGAGTCCAGCGCGTCCCTTCACCGCGGATTTCCCATTGTTTTTTATCGGTCCAAACCGAAGCGTCGGAATTCACGGGTATCCAGAAAACAGTGAAGGCGGCGGTCTGCGGCTGCGCTTTCCGGATAAATTCCAGGGTGTTTTCCACCGTTTCCTCGGTTTCGCCCGGGAAGCCGATGATGAAGTTGGCATGAACCAGCAGCCCGGCGTCCTTGGCGATGCGCACTCCTTCTCTGGCCGTCTTGGCGTCATAGCCCTTGCGCATGGCGCGCAGTACGGAGTCATCACCGGACTCGATGCCGGAAAAAAAACCCACGCAGCCCGCCTCGCGCATTTTATGGGCTAGGCCGGGGTTGCGCGCGATGTCGTCAATGCGGACATAGCCGCTCCAAGGGACGTTTAGGCGGCGCCTGATCATGAGTTCGCAGAGATGCTGAGTGTGATCCGGCCAGGAAGTGAGATTCGAATCGGAGAACCACTGCACCCCCGTTCCGTAACGATCCCTATTGCGCAGCAATTCCTCAACGACCAGTTCGGGTTTTTTCAACGCCTGGCGTCCCAGCTGCGGATAGGAGCAAAAAGCGCATTTGTAGCGGCAGCCCTTGGAAGCCTCGACGGCATAAAAAAGCGAGGGCCTGACATCAAGCAAGTCCCAATCAGCCGGGGGAATCTCATTGATCTCCATATCCGAGGAGGAGCCGGTATAGCGCATCCGCCCGCCGTCCCGGTAATAGATGTTAGCAATCCCTTTTAAATCTCGGCCGCTTTTAAGAGCTTGCAAGACCTCCAGAAGCGCGCGCTCTCCGTCGCCGATGACCGTGATATCTCCCAGCGCCCTGACCTCGCTCTGACGCTCGGCCGTGGCTCCCCCTAGAATAATCGTGGCCGCGGGATTGATCGCCCGGATTTCGTCAATGATGCGTTCTACCGCGGCTTTTTCCATCAGCATGGCCGTGGAAATTCCCACCACCGGTACGCCTTCCGCCAGGATGCGCCGGAATTTCTCCGCGCAGGAGGCAAGGCGGAAAATATTGTCCACGGCCGCTGGTTTAAAGCCGTGGCGCCGCAAATAGGTGGCCAGGGCCACGATGCTCAAGTGCTGGGCGTGCGGGGCCGGCCATTTTCCTCCCAATTCCTCAATAGGGGATTTGACATAGCGCACGAAATCGCCCCAATAGTCTTCTTGCAGGGGGGCTTCTTCGGAGACGAGAAGGATATCCCACTTTTTTTTAATCATTTTCGAGCTCCTTTAACGTTGCGGCGATCGCTGAAAATGCTTGGTCGATCTGCCGGCGCGTGATGATCAGCGGGGGACTTAGGCGAACTATTCTTTCATGAGAGACCTTGGTTAAAAAGCCGTGCCTCAGGAAAATATCGCAAAAACGCCGGGCCAGGGGACGGGCGAATTCCATGGCCAAAAGAAGGCCCCTGCCCCTCACCTCGCGCAGTCGGGGATGCCTCAAGGTCTTAAGGCGCCGGAGGAAATAGCCGCCCAGTTTCTCGGCCCGGCCGGGCAGGCGCTGCTTAATAATCACATCCAGCGCCGCCATGGCCGCGGCGCAGGCTACGGGACTGCCTCCGTAGGTGCTGCAGTGCGATCCCGGAACGAAAAGATCAAGGATTTCGGCGGAAGCAACGACGGCTGATACGGGATAGACGCCTCCCGACAACGATTTGCCGATAATGAACATGTCGGGATGCACCGATTCATGATCGGCGCAAAACATCCGCCCGGTCCGCCCGAGGCCCGTCTGAATCTCGTCAAAACAGAGAAGCACTTTGCGCCGGGAGCAGATTTTGCGTATTTCTCTCAAATAACCCGCCGGGGGCAGGCGCACGCCGGCCTCTCCTTGAATGGGTTCCACCAAAAATCCGCAGGTTGAATCGGTGATGGCCGCTTCAAGACTCGCGCCGTCGCCGTAGGGAATGGATTTAAAGCCCGGTGTGGGAGGCCCGAAGTTTTCGCGGGTCGCGGGATCATCGGAGAAGCCCGCGATAGTCGTGGTGCGGCCGTGGAAATTGCCTCGGGCCACCAGAACAACGGCTTTGTTTCGGGCTATCGCTTTGACGCGGTATCCCCACTGGCGCATCGCTTTAATGGCCATTTCAACGGCTTCCCCGCCGGTGCTCATGAGCATGGCGCGTTGCATCTTGGTCAGCCGGCACAGGCGCCGCAGCAGGGGGTCTAAGCGGTCGTGGTGGAAAGAGCGCGAGGTCAAAGTCAAGCGGCCCAGCTGAGCCCTGGCCGCGGCCACGATGCGGGGATGAGCATGCCCTTGTCCCAAAGCGGAACAGACGCTGAGCAAATCCATAAAACGACGGCCGTCCGTATCGTAAACATACGCGCCGCGGCCTCGCCGCAGCATTATCGGCAGCTCATGATAGCGCCGGGGCTCATAAATACAAAAGTTCATGATCTTTGCGTGCATTATAGCATCGCTGGCGGCAAACGGAGAGTCTCATTAGTAACGCAATTTAGAAATCATGCGGTTTAATAATTTGTAAAATTGGCGTATGAGGCATGTCGAGAAAAACGTTTATGCGTCTGCCTTCGTGCCTGAGCTGGATGTTCTTTGCCACCATTTTCCCAGCGGGCATTGTGTTTATCTCTATCATGCGCTGGGCAAGGGTTTTTTCCGGGAACATGGGATTTGCGCCTCCTTCACCAGAACTAATCACAGCCCGAAAGTCATCGCTGGCTTAGCGCAGGATATTCACAAAATAGGCACCGCCA
>MGUO01000041.1 GCA_001800015.1 Elusimicrobia bacterium RIFCSPHIGHO2_02_FULL_57_9 | reverse complement strand
ACCCTCTTTTCGATGGCCACCGTCTTATCCTCGTCGAAGGGGTAATGCCCCCGATAATAGGAGCGCACGCAATCGCGCCCCACCTGCTTCCAATTTTCCCGGGAATATTCCTTATTGCGGATGACGATGTTCCCGGACCAGCCCGCCTCCCATTCCTTTCCGAAAACCGAGACCGCTTCGTCTTCGGCGGCGATTTTCCCGTGCCGCACGCCCTCATAGAGGCTCTCAAAGGCCTTATGGACGCAGCTGCCCAAATAAGCCTCGACGGATTGCTCCTCGCGCCGGATTCTGTCGATGTAGCGGTAGGCATAACGGCGCGGACAGTCTTTATAAACGTCTAATTTTGAAGGAGAAAATCTCTTTGAATTGTCCGCTTCCATCAAACTATTTCAAGCAAAGCAAAATGCAGGTATTCGGTTTCCGGCATGGCCAGCAGCACCGGATGATCCCCGGCTTGGCCGCGCAGCGCCAGAAGGCGCGCGGGCTTGCGGGCCCGCGCCGAGGCGGCGCGCAGCATGGAAATAAAAAACTCGCGGCTGACATGATGCGAGCAAGTCGCGGTTGCCAGCATTCCGCCGCGCGGCAGCGCCTCTAAGGCCAGGGCGTTAAGCCTGGCGTAACGGCGCAAGGCTTTGGGCAGGTCTTTCTTGGACGGCGAGAAGCTCGGGGGGTCGAGCACGATCACGTCGGGCTTAAGGGGATTAAAGCCCCGCGCGAAAGTTTGCAGGGCAGCCTCGGCGTCGCCTTCCTCAAAAGAAGCCGCCCCCTCCACCCCGTTTAGGGCGGCGTTTTCGCGCGCCGCATGGATGGCGGAAGCGGAACTGTCGACCCCCAAGGCCGCCTTAGCGCCGAATTTGACGGCATTCAAGGCGAAGGCCCCGTTATAGCAATAAAGATCGAGCACGACGCGGCCCGGGAAATAAGGCCGCAGAAAAACCCGATTTTCGCTCTGATCGAAATAAAAGCCGGTTTTTTGGCCCCCCCCGATTGGAACGGCAAAGTCCAGCCCGTTCTCCGAAATGCGCACGCTCTCGGCAACGCTCCCGCTTAAAACGCGGGACTCCGCTTTAAGCCCCTCCAAGCCGCGCGAGCGGTGATCGTTTTTCAGGTAAATGCCTCGCGGCGAGAGAAGTTCCTGCAAGGCCTCTTGAATAAGCCCTATACGCCGCTCCATGCCGGCGGAAAAGATCTGCATCACCAGCAGAGAATCATAACGGTCCAACACCAGCCCGCCAAGGCCGTCGGACTCGCCGAAACAAAGGCGGTAGGAAGAGGCTCCGGGGAAAAGGCGCCGGCGGTAGGCCAGGGCCTGCGCCAGTTTGAGCTTGAAAAAACCGGCGTCCGGAACGATATCCTCGAAGGAGATCATGCGGCAGGCAATCAGGCTCTTGGGGTTGTAAAAAGCGGTTCCCAAAAGCCGGCCGGAAGCAGTGAGCACCCGCGCCAAAGCCCCCGGCTCGGGGCTGCCCTCCACCCGCGCGATTTCATTGGAGAAAATCCAGAGATGCCCGCCTAAAACCCGGTGTTCCTGCCGGGGCTTAAGCCGGACCTGGGCTATTTTTTCATCCGCTTGATTCAACCGGTCACTCCGCCCCGTTTTAAAATTTCCCGCACGGAATTCTTATAGCCGGCCAGATCAAAACAGGCGGCCAGCTCCTTCTTGGAAAGGCGTTTGGTCACGGCGGAGTCGGCTTCCAGCACATTCTGGAAGGGCTCTCGCGTTTTCCAGGTTTTCATCGCGCATTTTTGCACCAAATCATACGCCTGCAAACGGCTCACCCCCGCGTCGATGAGCTTCAACATGACCTTCTGCGAAAAGACCAAGCCCAGGGAGCTCTCCAGGTTCTCCTTCATGCGTCCAGGATTAACCTTAAGCCCGTCCAAAACGCCTTTGAAGCGGGCCAGCATGAAATCCAGGGCTATCAGGGCGTCCGGAAAAACCACGCGCTCCACGGAAGAATGGCTGATATCACGCTCGTGCCACAGCACGCAGTTCTCCACCACCGCGCCTTCGTAGGAGCGGATGAGGCGGGAAAGACCGCAAAGATTTTCGCACAGGATCGGATTGCGCTTGTGGGGCATGGCCGAGGAGCCCTTTTGCCCGGCGCCAAAAGGCTCTTCCAGCTCCAAGACCTCGGTTCTTTGCAGATGGCGGATTTCAACGGCGAAGCGCTCGATGGCCGCCGCGGAAAGCACGACGGCATGGAAATAATCGGCGTGCCGGTCGCGAGGCACCACCTGGGTTGAGACCGGCTCCGGCCGCAGTCCCAGCTGGGCGCATACCCGGGCCTCATAAGAGGAGTCGACATGAGTAAAAGCCCCCACCGCGCCGGAGAGCTTGCCGAAGGAAATCAAGTCCCGGGCCCGGCGCAAGCGCTCGATGCTGCGCAAGGCCTCGGC
>MGUO01000040.1 GCA_001800015.1 Elusimicrobia bacterium RIFCSPHIGHO2_02_FULL_57_9 | reverse complement strand
ATCCGTGCCGCAGATGTGCAGGAATTTTCCGGCGGCTTCCTGCACGGCCGTGACCACTTTTGGGTGATTATACCCAGTGGACGATACCGCGATTCCCGCCATCCAGTCGATGTAGCGGTTGCCATCCACGTCCTCAACCATCGCCCCGCTGCCGCCGGCCATGACCAAGGGATACTCCTTGATGTAGGAGGGGGAGGCCCATTCCTGGTCCAGGGCAATGATCTTTTGCGCTTTAGGCCCGGGAGGGGAAACGGCGATTTTGGGGTAATTCGCTTTAGTTAAAGTTTCTTTCATAGCGCGGCGATTATTCCATGATCGTGCGGCTTTGCTCCCGCATAAACTGCGGGACGTAGTAAGGCCCGCAGCCGCCCTTGCCGGTGGAACCCGAGCCTTTCCAGCCGCAGAAGGACTGCACGCCGGGCCAGGCGCCGGTGGTGGCCCCGGTTCTGCGATTGGCGTAGCAGACGCCGGCTTCGACTTCATCGAAGAATTTTTCTATTTCCCGGCGTTGAGCCGAGAAAATACCCGCGGTCAGGCCGTATTCGGCCTTGTTGCTTTCCGCGATGGCTTCATCCAGTCCCGAAACGATTCCCAAGGAAAGAAAGGGCACGAACAGCTCGCGTTTGTACAGCGCGTGATCGAGGGGCAGTTGGGCGATGGTGGGCTCGACATAATGCCCCTTGGCGAAAGCCCCGGCCTGCATGCGCTTGCCGCCGATGAGAATCTTGCCGTCTTTTTGAGCCGAGATCGCGGCTTCTTCGAAAGTTTTGACCGCCTTGGCGTTGATGACCGGGCCGAAGTACACGTCTTTTAGGGAAGGGTCTCCGATTTTAATGGCGGCGGTTTTTTCCAGCAGCTTCTTGATGAAGGGCTCGGCAACTTTTTTATCGACATACACGCGGGAGCAGGCCGAGCATTTCTGGCCTTGCAGGCCGAAAGCGGATTTCATGACGCCCTCGGCGGCCATGTCCAAATCGGCGGACTCGGCGACCACGGCCGGGTTTTTGCCGCCCAGTTCCATGAGCGCGGGCTTGGGCCAATCACGGGAGAATTCCTTGGCCATGCGCATGCCCACTTCCTTGGAGCCGGTGAAAACGATGCCGTCGACCTGCGGGTTTTTCCAAAGCGCGTCGCCGATGGCCGAACCCCTGCCCGTGATGTAATGAAAGACGCCGGCTGGAAGGCCGGCGGCTTTGTAGCATTCATAAAGCATCAGGCCGGTCCACGGCGTATCCTGGGCGGGTTTATAGACCACGGCGTTGCCGGCCATAAGGGCCGCGCAAGACATGCCGGTCGACAAGGCCATGGGGAAATTAAAGGGCGCGATGCAGACGAAAACGCCGTAAGGCCGCAGAACGGAAGCCGTTTTCTCGTTAGGCAGGAGTTTTCCCAGCGGCTTGACGTAGCCTTGGGCCTCTTCCATTTGCGAGCAGTAGTAATCGATCAAATCCGCGGATTCCTCCGCGTCGCCCATGGCTTCCATGCGGCTTTTGCCCGCTTCCAGGCTCATCACCGCGCCGATCTCATATTTGCGCTCGCGAATGGCAAGGGCTGCCTTGCGCATGATTTTTAAGCGCTGCTGCCAAGGCAGGCGGCCCCACTCTTTTTGCGCTTTGTGCGCCGCCGAGACGGCCATGTTCACATGCTCGGGGGCGGCGGCCGCGAACTGGCCCAGCACCACGCCGGTATCGATGGGTGAAAGGTCCATGAGCGAGGGAGAAGAAGATTTAACGGCCTTGCCGTCAATATAGAGCGGGTGCTCTCGTCCGATCTTTGATCGGACAAGAGTGAGAGCCTCATCGAAAAGACGGTGGAACTCCGTCATGTCGGTGTTAGCCGAGGTATAGGTGATCTTAAATTGCTTGGGAGCGGTGGTGGATGGCATTTTGAGTTTCCTCCAGGGCGGTTTTAAATAAGGAGACCAATTCATTGATCTCCGTTTCCGTGATGATAAAAGGCGGCGCGATCATGACCAAATCCCCGTTCTCGCCGTCGGCATGCCCGGCATTGGGCCAAAGCACAAGGCCGCATTCCTGGGCCTTTTCCACGAAGGTTTCGGCCATTTTCAGGGAACGCGGATAGGGCTTCTTGGTTTTCTTATCGGCGACGAATTCAACGCCGGCCAGCATCCCGATGCCGCGCACATCCCCTACACCTGGCAAGCCTTTAAGGCTTGCCAGGTGAGTCTGTAAAAGTTCACCTGTGGAAGCCGCGCGTGCGATAAGTTTGTTTTTTTGAATATGGCGTATGGTCGCCAGACCCGCGGCGCAAAGACCGGGCGTATGGGAAAAAGTTTGCGCGTGCTTGAGGCCTCCCGTGCCCTTGGCCAGGGGATTGAGTATTTTTTCAGAAGTGATGACGGCCGACAGTGGAATATAGCCGCCGCTTAAGCCCTTGCCCATGGTGATGATGTCCGG
>MGUO01000039.1:810-3128 GCA_001800015.1 Elusimicrobia bacterium RIFCSPHIGHO2_02_FULL_57_9 | reverse complement strand
GAGGCCCATCGGCATATTGGGAAATGTCCCAATCGTAGTTGAAGGGCATCGCGGTGACCGTGGATTTATCCAACCCGTCGATCGTAAACATCACCCGCGCCACCCCGGAGATGTCTGCAAAAACCGCACTCAATGTCTTGGGACGGTTCAATGTCGCGGAGTTCGATGGCGTCAGCGATATGAAGGTAGGAGGTTGGTCATCGTAAGTGGGAGGAACGTTGGAGAGGGCCGAGAGATTGTTGGCCGCGTCGCGCGAGCGCACTCCAAAAGTGTAGGAGACGTTGTCCGTGCTCAAGCTCATCACAAAATTCTGCGGACTGCCGGCGGGCTGAGGCACGATGGAATTGACGATAACAGCGGCGGTGGACCAGTTGGAAGCATCGAGCAGCGCCCCGTTCTGGTAGCGGATATCGTAAGAGACCAGAGCGCTTAGGGTGCTGAGCGGGGTCGTCCAGGTCAGGTTGAAGTTGCCGGTCTGGGTGGAGACCGAGGCGTCGAGGTCCATAATAGCGGCCGGGGGCGCGCGGTCGATGATAAATGTCACGGCGGCCGTGCCCGAATTGCCGGCCAGGTCGGTCGCAGTTAGGGTGGAGCTGTAGAGACCATCGGCAGTGAAAATATAGGGGGGCGGGTTATTGAATTGGTCGCGCACCGTGATGGAGCCCGCAGGGCTGAGGTTGTCGGTCACGCTATAGGTCAAAGTCACGCTCAGGTTCATCAGGGCGCCGGGAGCCGGAGAGCTGATCGCGATCGCGGGCGAGCTCAGGTCAATGGTGAAATGGGTTGTTGTCCGGCTCTCGAGACCGTAGGAATTTTGGCCAACCAGGAATAAATCGTAGACGCCCTCGGCGCTTACCACGCCGCCGCTGATAAACTGGACCCCGTTGAGCATGGAGGAGCTGTAAGTTAAATCGGGATCCGAGATGCTGAAAACGGGCGACACGAAAGTTCGGTAATACGCGTTGTGATTCACCCCCGAGACCGTGATCAGAGGCTTAGTAGCATCGGTCCGAGTGGAGACAAAAGTGCTGAAGCCCGTCGGTACGGACTCTCCGTTCAAGGCCCGTGCGCGAAGGTAATAGGTGGTCAGCACAACGAGCCCCGTAATCAACCTTGAGCTTCCTGTCGCGGCGGGTGTTGTCGAAATGGCGCTGCCGGTCGCAAAGGCGTCGACGCTGGAATAGGAAACCTCAAAAAGCGTGGAGGATGGATTGGTGTTGGCGGACCAGACGAGGGCAATAGTGGTGGAGGAGACCGAGCTCACGCCGGATCCCGAAGGTGGCATGGCCAGGGTATACCGCAGTCCTCCCGCAGACAAAGGCCCCGGCCCGACCCCGTTGATTGCCCGTACGACCAAGGCTCGTTGGGAGTTGGTGGAAAGAGCATTATCATCAAAAGAGTTGCCGGGGCTTGTCCCGATGAGCTCGGAGGTTGAGGTCGCCAAAAACAGCTCGTAGCTTGAGGCCGAGGCAACCGAGTTCCAGGTCCAGGTGATGGAGGATACGCCGCGGGCCGCGCCCGCGAGGCCTGTCGCCTGAGTGGGCAAAAGAAAAGTTTTGGTGGAGACGATGGCGTCGAAGCCGGTCGGGATTCCGTTGCCATTGATCGTCCTCACGCGGAACCAGTAGGTGGTCCCGGACAGAAGCGAACCGACCGTGAGATTGGCGGCGGTCGTCAGAGGCGCGGTCGAGATGGGGCTGGCGCTGAAGGAATTCTTGCTGGAAAAAGACAGCTCATAGCGCGTGCCTGGGGGGTTGGTGTTGGCCAGCCAGCTCACGGCCACAGAGACCGAGGAAACAGGCACGGCGGAACTCGCGATGGGCGGCAGGGCCAACGTCAAGGTGGAGCCGGCCAAGGCATAGGTCGTTGCAGAGCCAAACAGGGCCCCTGCCTGCAGGGTATATGTCGTGTTGGGGAGCAGCCCTTGAACCGTCGCTTGGCTGGAGTTCCCGTTTGACGTTGCGGAAGAGAGGGTCACGCTCCTACCATCGAAGCCCGTGCTTGAGGCGCGCAGCTCGTAGCCGTCCGAAAAAACAGGGGCCCAAGCCACGGTCACGCTTGAGGCAAAAACCTCGCGCACCCCCGGGGCGCCTGGGGGGCCGCCCGACGCTGTTCGCGCCGGGCCGATGAAGCTGTAGTTGGGGACCCCGTTGTAGTTGAGCGCCGCCACCCGCAGGTAATAGGTGGTGTTGGTCAAAAGGCCGGAAACGGTGAGAGCGCCCAGGCTCACATTCCACGTGGAAGAGGAGTGGATCACGCCACCAAGAGACAGCGCCCCGAAGTTGGTGGAGGAGGCCTCGAGCGTAAATCCCGCCGCC
>MGUO01000039.1:0-777 GCA_001800015.1 Elusimicrobia bacterium RIFCSPHIGHO2_02_FULL_57_9 | reverse complement strand
CGAGGAACCGAAAGCCGCTGCGTCCACACGGAAATAGTAGCTGGTGTTGGGGTCCAGTCCCACCACTGTGGCGGATGTACTGACTGTGGAGGAGGTCAGGACCATGCTGAAGCCCGCATCCGGTGAGGCCTCCAGATTGTACTGAGTCCCGGGTCCGTTGCCGTTCGAGCTCCATTGTACGGAGATGCTGGAGAGGTTGACGGCGGTGAATGTAGGATCCATGATGCCGGGCGTGATGAAATCAGGCGTGCGCATGCTCCCAACAAAGACATAGTTCGCCGCTCCTTCCCAGTTGAGCGGCCCCACGCGGAGGTAATAGGTGGTGAGGGCGTTTAAGCCAGCCACGGTCAGCGTGCTGGAGAGTATGTCCGTTGTCATGGAGGAAGAGACGATCCCTCCCGGAGAGAGAGCTCCGAAGTTGGTGGAGGAGGCCTCCAGGACGTAGCCCTCACAGGTGGATGAGCTTGGGCTCAGCGGCAGGCCAGTCCATCCCACCTTCACAAAACCCGATTGCACCTCCAAAAACGGATTGGCCGGAATGGTGACCGCATTAGCCAATGTGGAACGCCCCAGCTTTGCCGTGCTTGTGGAAGCTATGCAATTAGTGGCCGTGACATGCTGGGTATAGGTGGTGTTGGGAAGTAAGCCGTCTTGTGCGTAGGACAGGGCCGCGCTGGGCAAAAGCCCGGAGGTGTTGCCGCCCGTGGAGGAGATCAACTGATAGTTGCCGGCCCCTGCCGCCGCGCCCCACTCCCACAGGAGACTCCCTGTGCTGGG
>MGUO01000038.1 GCA_001800015.1 Elusimicrobia bacterium RIFCSPHIGHO2_02_FULL_57_9 | reverse complement strand
CAATGAGGCGCTGGACAAGGTCTTCGGTCTTTTCATCGACCTGGGGGCCAGCGAAGCGCAGATGGAGTTTCCCGTCATCTATGCCTCCGGCAAACAAGGCTGGGCCAGCCTTAAAGTCGATCAGAAGGGCGCGGATTTAACTCCGCTTTTCGAATCCATCCTTTCCGGGGTGCCGGGGCCGGTGGTTGAAGCGAATAAACCTCTGCAACTCCTGGTCACGATGCTTGACTACAGCAATTATCTGGGCAAAATCGGCATCGGCCGTATTTTAAACGGCGGCATGGCCAAAGGCGAGCGAGTGGCCCTGATCAAGCCGGACGGCAAGATCATTCGCGGCAAAATCACCATGCTGCAGCAGTATTTCGGTCTTTCCCGGCGGGACGTGGAACGCGTTTCAGCCGGCGATATCGCGGCCGTGGCGGGTCTTGAGGGTGTCAACGTGGGAGACACCATCGCCTCCGCTGAAAATCCGGTGGCTCTGCCCCCCATGGAGATCGACGAACCCACTCTTTCCATGGAATTCATGGTCAACAACAGCCCCTTCGCGGGCCGAGAAGGCAAGTTCATGACCGGCCGGCACATCAAAGACCGCCTGCTTAAGGAACAACAGATCAACGTCGGTTTGAAAATCGAGCAGCTGGAGGGCGAAGGGCATTTTAAGGTGTCGGGACGTGGGGAACTCCATTTATCCATTTTGATCGAAACCATGCGCCGCGAGGGCTATGAAGTGGGAGTCTCGCGCCCTGAAGTTATATTTAAGGAAAAAGACGGCCGAATCCTCGAACCCATGGAGCATCTGATCGTGGATGTGCCTTGCGAGTTCTCGGGCGCGATTATCGAGAACATGGGCCGCCGCTCCGGGCAAATGCTCAATATGACCCCCGAGGGCGCCACACGGGGGCGTTTGGAATACCTCGTGACCTCCCGGGCGCTGATGGGCTTTAAATCCGAACTGATGACCCTGACCAAAGGCCGAGGCCTGATGCATCACAGCTTTCACGGCTATGGGCCGAAGGGGCCCGATCCGGCCAAAAGGCCGCAAGGCGTGCTCATCGCCATGGAGAAGGGCCGCACCACCGGCTATGCCCTGTCCAATCTGCAGGAGCGCAGCGCCTTTTTCCTGGGACCCGGCGTCGAAGTTTACGAAGGGATGATCGTGGGCAGCAACAGCCGGGACAATGACTTGGTGGTCAACCCTTGCAAGGCCAAGGCCATGACCAATATGCGCTCCAAGGCCACCGATGAGGCCATTGATTTAACCCCGCCTAATATCCTGACCTTGGAGCAAGCGCTGGAATTCATCGATGACACAGAACTCCTGGAAGTCACGCCCAAATCGATCCGCCTGCGCAAGAAAATCCTCAATGCCGGCCTGCGCAAACGCTGCGAAAAATCGGCCCTTTAATAAATCAGAATCGCGTCGCTTTTCGGCTCTTCACGTTCGGGTTTCGGCCGCGATTTAGCCTTTGGTTTGGCTTTGCGCGCCTGTTCGGGGTCTTCCCACAATCGATCCCAGCCGCTGAAGCGATAGGAAAGGGTGAAGCGGTGCGAATCATTGAGATGAGAACTCATCAGCCAGGCATAGTCCAAGAGGAAAGTGCCCCATTTCAGGCCGAATCCCGCCGTCAGCCCCAGGGGATCGCGCGAGAGACGGTAACCTAAACGGGCCGCGTAGCGGCCAAGCCAGAAATACTCCCCCCCCATTGTGACGAGAGCCTGCTTTTCATTTAAAAGATATTCCCCCCCCAGCGCGGCGGTAAAGGCATCCCGATAAGCCACGCCGCAGCGTAGCACCGCAGGCAAGGGATCCTTTTGACCGGAGTAACTCATGCCCGGCCCGAAATTCGCCAGGGTAAGGCCGAAACTCGTTTTTGTTTCCAGCGACTCGGCCAAATAGCCGATGTCGGCGGCCACCGTGTTGGCGCTGTAGGTTTCCACCAAGGTCGACCTTATCAATTTGCCCCCGAGCCCCGCATAGTGATTGATATGAAAACGCCGCGTCATCAGCTCCACGGGAGCGCCTGCGATCTTTTCGGCGTAGCCGAAACCCATGACGATATCCGAGCCGGCGCTCAGATTTTGGGAGGATTGTAGGGAGCCGTCCGGATTGGTGCGGTTTACTTCGATAGCGCCGCTTTGGGAAAAAAGCAGGCTTGTCCCGAAGCCGGCGCCGTTGCCCATAAAGCCTTTGTACGGCAAGGGGGCGCCGTAGGCGATATGCTGCAAATGGTTGTCGGAGAATCCGGCGATAAAACTGAAGGCCGCCTCGTGAGCCGCCAGGCGGCTTAAGCCCGCGGGATTATAGTAAAGCGCGGAAACATCATCGGCCACCGCCGTAAAAGCCCCGCCCATCCCCAGCGCCCGGCTGCCCAGGGGAATCTGCAGCACGGGCGCGGCGCTCACGCCGGGATTTTCCTGAGCC
>MGUO01000037.1:4940-20738 GCA_001800015.1 Elusimicrobia bacterium RIFCSPHIGHO2_02_FULL_57_9 | reverse complement strand
GATCCGCAAGTGGGCGGGCTGGAAGCTCAAGCCCGCCCCGCCGCCTTCCCCGCAGGAAAGCGCGCCAAAGGCTAAAAAATAGGCGCCGCGATCTCGCGCAAGACCCCATCTCCCTGCAGGAAATAAATAGTCTTGCCCTGGCCGTCTTTAACCGCCGTCTGAGTCCGCCATTTAAGATTGACCAGCATCCCCGCCACCGGGTCTTCGGCGGTCCCTACATT
Source organism: Elusimicrobia bacterium RIFCSPHIGHO2_02_FULL_57_9 (assembly GCA_001800015.1). Lineage (GTDB taxonomy): Bacteria > Elusimicrobiota > Elusimicrobia > UBA1565 > UBA9628 > O2-02-FULL-57-9. Next base: position 20,517 of record MGUO01000037.1, on the reverse strand, counting down.
AACGATGCCTGAATCCGGCACTTCCACCGACAACGAGAACCGGGAGCGCATCGCAAGGAGTATGCCCCCGAAGGTATTGGCGGACCAGGGTCTTAAGGCCTAGGTTCGTCTAGGCCGAAAGTCCTACTTGACAAACGATCGACAGCTATAGGAAAATCATGCGAAGCTTATCTTAAAAACAAAGGAGAGTTCACAAAAATGCGACACCACATTCTGTTGGGGATTATCAGCGTCGCTCTGTTCGCGGCTCCGGCGGCTTTTGCCGGAAGCGGGGGCGGCCAAAACATGGCCGGCTGCGGTTGGGGAAGCCAAGTCTTTAAGGACAACAAGAACACCAAGGGAGCCCAATCGACCGCGGCGACAAGCAACGGGCTCTTCTTCAATCAGGCCTTCGGCATCACTTCCGGAACCTCGGGGTGCACGGCGGTTCCGGGATTGGCGCGGCTTGAGCGCGAGCAATTCCTGGCCGTCAACCGCCGAAACCTCTCGCGGGAGTTGTCAACCGGTTCGGGCGAGTACGCCGCCTCTTTTGCGGCTCTCATGGGATGCCGTGAAGACGGCGTAGCCTCGTTTCTTTCTTTCGTGAAACAACGCTACGACCGGCTCTTCCCTGAAAAGGACGCTGCTCCAGCCGAAATCATCGCGGCCCTGGAATTTGAAATCACCCGCGACGCCAAGCTATCTAGAGCGTGCGCGATATAAATCGAGCGCACATGGAGGAGACACTCATGAAAAAATTCCTTATTATTGCCGCCGCCGCTTATCTCTTAGTCCCAGCCGCCTATTGCGCCGATTATAACGACGCGGGCTGCGGCCTGGGCAGCATGATCTGGCCCAAGAACACCAAGGGGCAGCAGATCATCGCGGCCACTACCAATGGAATCGGCTCCCAGACCTCCGCGATCTCATCGGCGACCAGCGACTGCCGGGAAGGATCAGGAATGGCGCGCCTGCGGCGCGAGCGCCGGGCTTTCGTGGCGACCAACTTCCGGCAGCTCTCCCGGGAACTCGCCCTCGGTTCGGGAGAGTATGCGTCGTCGTTTGCCTCTCTCATGGGCTGCCGGCAGGAGGCAATCCCTGAATTCCTGTCTCTGACGAAATCCCGTTACGCCGAGATGTTCTCGGATGGAAAGATCAGCGTTGAGGATTTTCTAAAAGCGGTGGAGCTCAAGGTCGTCGCGCATCCCGCCCTGTCCTTGGCCTGTTCCTCCTGATCCCTCGCCGCGACGGCAGGCGCGGGCATGGCCGCTTTATGCCGCGCCTCCTGCTGGCGGGTTTATTTTTAGCCTGCGCCTGGCGATATTCTTCAGGCCAGTCGGATATAAACTATCCGGCGGCTCTCAACCAACAGGCCGCGCGCCGTCGCCTTTGGAGCGACCCTTATTGGCGGCTGCTCTTAAGATACCGCCGGACTTGGCGCTTTGCGCTGCGCAGCGAAACCCCGTCCGCGGAATTCTTCCTAGCCCGCGACGGCCGCAACAATCCCGAGGCTGAGCTTAAAGCGACGTTGGAGGCGTTTTTCGAACCGGGCTCGGGAGATCGCCAAGCGCAATGCCGGTTCCCGGCCCGTTACGCTTGGCTTAAATCCCGCCTCAGCTTCGACACCAACCGTCTTGAGGAAAAACGCTGCCCCGGCTTTGAGTCTTGGCGGCAATCCCTGGAGCCCGAATCGGCGACGGTGGTCTTCGCTTCCGCTTACCTTAACAGCCCGGCTTCCATGTACGGTCATACCTTCCTGCGCTTCGACCGGAAAAACCGGCCTGAGAATCAACGGCTGTTGGACCATACCCTGAACTATTCCGCCTATGCCCCCGACTCAAATCCCCTGCTTTATGCCTTTCGCGGCTTAAGCGGCGGCTATGCGGGCCGGTATTCCGTCCTTCCCTACTATGTCAAGGTGCAGGAATACACCAACCTGGAGTCGCGCGACTTATGGGAGTACCGGCTGGCGCTCAAGCCGGATGACATCGAGCTCATGCTGCGCCATGCCTGGGAGGTCGGCGGCGTTTATTTTCCTTACTACTTTTTCAATAAGAACTGCTCCTATCAACTGCTTCCCATCCTCGATGCCTCGGACCCGCAGCTTCGGATAACGCCTTCTTGGAGGGCGTGGATTATCCCGGCGGATACCTTGCGCTGGATTCAAGCCGGCCCCGCGGCCGCGGGCGCGCTCAGCTTCCGACCATCGCGCCTTAAGATCATGCAAGCGCGGCGCGCGGCGCTTACCCGCCGGGAAACGCGCATGGCCGAGACGATCGCGCTGGGGCCTGTTGAAAAAGGCCTGGCCGCCACCGGCGAGCTTGCCCCGCAGCGCCAAGCCCTTGTCTTGGACGCCGCCTCGGAATATATTCTCTATAAAATCGGCCCGCATTCCGAACCCGGAGAAACCGTCCTGGCGCGCGAGCAGAAAATCCTAAACGCGCGCACCCGGCTCTCCGGCTCCCCCGTCCCGGTAGGACGGCAAGCGCGCGACATCCCACCCCACCAAGGCCATTCCACGGCCCGAATGCTCCCCGGCTTCGGCGCCGCGCAGGGGTCGTTCTTCGAGGAACTCTCCTTGCGAGCCGCCCTGCATGATCTTATCGATCCTCCGGCCACCTATGAGCCGGGCAGCGCCCTTGAGATGGCTCATCTTCGTCTTCGCTACGACAACGCCGCGCGCCGGGCTTATCTCCAAAATTTAACCTTCATAGATATTTTTTCCGCGACCCCCTGGGATCCCTGGGTCAGACAGCAATCCTGGAAATTCCGCACCGGCCTGGAAACGGCCGATGAACTGGGCCAAGCGCCTTGGCGCTCGCTCTACTACGGCTTGCGCGCCGGGCGCGGCCTGGCCTTAGACGCCCCGCTCGGCGGCCGCCGCGGGATTATTTATTCCTTTATCGAGGCCGACTCGGGCCTCGGCCCGGTATTTAGGGATAGATTCCGGATCGGAGGCGGGGTCAGCGCGGGCTGGACGCTGGAGCCGGTCCGCCGTTGGCGCGCGTCCTTCGAAGCCTTTTATCTCAAATATCTGGGAGACGCCCGGGCCAACGAGGGCTTGCGCCTGATCCACCAATTGGACCTATCTTCCGCCCTCGCAGCCAGGCTAAGCCTTGAGCGGCGCGGGCGGCGGCGGGAAATCTCCGGGGGCTTGGCGGTCTATTTCTAGGGGGACGGAGCCTTGGGGAAAAACAGCTCGGCCTGCGCCAAAAACTTGAAGGCCGTGGCCTCAAAGGCCTCGGCTTCGCTATAAGTCAGAAAGTTGATCCAGGCGAAGGGAAGCAAGCCCAGCCAAAGCCCTGCCTTACGCGTAATCTCATAGGTGTAGGTCTGCTTCTTTTGCCCATCGATAAAAAGGTGATAGTTGACGAAATAGCCTTCGCGCCCGCTGTAGGCCGGGATAAAGGTCATGGTTATGGCGGAGATATAGCTCCATACCGCCGCCGAACCGGTCAAAGGCCGCCATTGGACGTCGACCAGGCAATAAAGGCCTTGAGACGGGGCCTCAACCGCGCGTACGGTTTTCTGAAAGCCGGTTTTCCCTTGAAAAAAATCGTAAAGCGCCCCCTCTCCCCCCAAAGATATGATCGGCCATTTCGCGATCTGGTAATGGAGCGTGCCGTGAGGCTTGGAACGTGAGCCCTGGCCCGCATGCTCTCGTGGAAAATCCCGGTAGGTGGCGACGCAAGAGCCAAAAAACAGCGGCAGCAATAAAGCCGCAAACCGCTTCAATAAAACCACATGAGGAAAATATCAAATAGAAGCTGCGGCGGTCCACTGCAAATTGGGTATACTCACACTCTCGAATGAAAAAAGCAGCTCTGCTTGCCTTGGCCGCGGCGCTGTCAGGCTGCACGTGGGTTTTCTTTTTTCCCGACGCCCGCATCTATGACAGGCCCGAACGCCTGGGACTGGCCTTCGACACGCCGACCTTTCCCTCGCTGGACGGAACCAGGATCACCGGAATTTTCTTCTCTTCTCACGCCAAGCCCGCCAAGGGCACCGTGATCCATTTCCACGGCAACGGCGCCAACATCACGGGCCAATGGGGATTTTCTTATTGGCTGGCGGAATACGGCTATAATGTTTTCGTGTTGGACTACCGGGGCTACGGCGCCTCCGAAGGAAGCCCTTCGGCGCGGGGAGCGGTGAAAGACGGCCTCGCCGCTCTTAACTATGTGAGCAGCCGTCCCGATGTCGACCCTAAAAAAATCCTGGTCTTCGGCCAAAGCCTGGGCGCGGCTATCGCCGTGGCTTCGCTCATTCAATCCACGGTTGCGGTGCGCGCGATGGCGCTGGAATCCGCGTTTTCCTCTTACCGCGGCATTGCCCGGGATAGAATGTCTCTTTTCTGGCCGACGCGCTGGCTTAAATGGCCCTTGTCGTTGATAATTTCAGACAAATACAACCCCACCAGGCTGGTCAAGAAACTGCCCAGGGTCCCGCTTCTTTTCATTCACGGGGGAGCCGACGGAATTATCCCCCTGGCGGAAGGGCTTCCTCTATATCAGGCCGCTTTCCCGCCCAAGGAACTTTGGATTATTCCTGAAGGAAATCACGTCGAGGCCTTCACCGAATTCGGCGGGGAATACCGCCCCAAACTGGCGAAATTCTTCGCAGAGGCCCTCAGTCCTCCGCGCTCACCCGCCGCCGCGCGCCCTTGACCCGCGCGCGATGTTTCTTTTCCCGTAAAATATTGGCCTTGGCCTTCCTTGAGCGCCCACGCTTCTGGCGCATGAGGCGCTCGGCCTCATGACGACGCAGCGCCGCCTCCTGCCTGGCGCGCACCTCAAGCCTCTCGGCCAGCCTCACGCGCGCCCGAAGGCGGTTTTGCCACTGCGAGCGCTCTTGCGAACAGCGCACGACAATCCCGGTTGGAATATGCAGCAGTTCGACGGCCGTCTCCACCTTATTGACATTCTGCCCGCCGGCGCCGCCCGAACGCGAAAATCTTTCCTCCATATCGCCCGACCGCGCCCCAAGCCGCGCCAGGCGCGCCGACACCGCTTCCCAAGGGGCGGCGTTATCTTGCGAACTCATGCTTCATTATCGCATGAGTCCAACAAGTCCGCAAGGCTGCGTATAAAAGCTACTCTGCGCGACGCCGAGTCCGCCCGTGATCATAAATACATTTTGATACGGGTCGAATACCCCGCCGTTTCCTTTCACCTTGGTGCCGTCCGGGGCCGTGGCAGGTCCACGAGCTTCCCATTAAGCGCGCATCCGGATGATAGATATGTAAAGTCCCGGCCCCCCCCATTACCGGGCAGGTCAAACATGAGAAGAACCCTGTTGATCGGATCCCACACGAACGGGGTTATGCCGATTCGATCCGGCCTGGCCGGCATGGTGGTGATATTGCCGAGGGAAACCATATCCCGGGTGTCCATATTGTAGCGGTAGAGCCGCGGGATGGTGGCATCCAGCCCGTAGATCACCCGGCCCTCCAAATCCATCGCGCTCATCTCCTCAAGCGGGTTTCCCCCCCCCAAGTTGTATTGCATCTGGCTCCAAACGTCCGTTTGGATGTTGTACACCAAGGCGCTTGGCCCCGGGCCCAACGAACAGAAGAGAGGATAAGAGAATAAGAAGATAAGAGGCTAGAATGCTAGGACGACAGGACGATAAGAATTGCTTAATTATTGCAGACATTGTCCCCCCTTGGCATTCCCCAAACTGGGGTATGGCGGATGGATGTTAAACTGCGGTTAAATCGAAGGTAAAATGTCGGTTAAAACAGACATGGGTCTTGATAATGGGATCGTGGGGGGTTAAACTGAGGCATAGAGGAGAAAAACCATGAGAAAATTTATTTTTCTGCTCGCCGTTTTTTCTTTGACCTTCGTTTTCAACGGCCTGAGGGGCGCGTCGGCCGGCGAGAAGAAGGGTGCTGAGGGCTGGTGTCAGCTTTCCCCCGTCCAGCAGCGCAAGTTGGCATACCAGTACGTCACGCAGCACCCTGACCGGATCGTTGCTTCCTGTCCATCAGCCGGAAACCGCCGTTTGAGCGCAGCGGACCGCGGTCTGCGCTTCCAGCGCGGGGTAATGAAGGGCGATTCCCACAGCACCGGCGCCGTATCCAAAATGAATTCGGTGGCCTGGTGCGTGATGACGCGGGAGGAGAAAGAGGTCGCGGCCTACGGCTACGTCCATGTCAATTTCCCCGAAACGTTTCCGGCGTGCGATTCCGGTCCTAAGAAATTCGCCGGCCGCAGTTTGAGGGGCTCATCCCCGACCGATAACGCCGTCGAGCCGGCCAAGACGGCTGCGATGATGGCATCGCCGAGTCAAGACCAGGTGGTACCGTTGCTGCGCGATGCTTCTGCTCTTGCGCATGACGATACCGGCGGAAATCCGCAGGATTCAACTCCAGCTGATAACGTCGCCAAGTCGGCCAAGGAAGTTCCAGTGGCAGCACCGCCGAGCTCCGCCAAGACAGAGCCGACGGTGACGGCGCGGAGTAAAGCCGATACAGAACCGACGATAGCGGCGCCGAGTCCAGTCAAGGCAACCCCGACGATAGCCCCGCCGAGTCCCACCGAGACAGCCCCAACGATAGCGGCGCCGAGTCCAGTCAAGGCAACCCCGACGATAGCCCCACCGAGTCAACCCGCGGAGCCGGCTCCTCTTGTGCATGACTATGCCGGCTGGAATAGCCAGCATTCCCCGTGATTTAATAGGGCCGTTTTGGATGCCACGCTAAACCCTTGACGGAAATCGGCCATTGTGTTATTATATATTCTGTAAATTGGACAAAATAGTCCATTTTTAGGAATATGATTAAGGAAATCGCGGCGAAAGCGCAATCCCTGGGCATCCCGTGGCAAACGCTTTTGAAAGAAGCTCTCCAGGGCTTTTTTCTGGAAACTTTTTTCGCCATGAAGGAATCATCGGCGGTGACGTTCCAAGGCGGGACCTGTCTGAGGCTTGTTTATGGCGGTCCGCGCCATTCCGAGGATCTGGATTTCGTGACCTTGGAACCTTTAGAAAATTTCGAGAAACTGCGCCCGGGCCTAGCCGAAAAATTCAAAGCCCGGGGGGCCGGCGCGCAGGGCAGCCTGGAGCTCACTGCGCAGAAATCTTTCCACAAAATCCTGCGCTGGAAACTGAAATGGTCCCCTTCAGACGGGGAGGGAAGCGTTTTTGTGCGCGTCGAATTAGCCGCTTATCCGGCCCATACCCGGGAGCTCAAACCCCTCCTCCAGGGACCGGCGGGCGTCTGGATCATCGTGCCTGTGGAAAGCAAGGAAGAAATCTTGACGGACAAGCTCGCCGCCATCGCCGGCAGGCCCTATCTCAAAGGCAGGGATTTCTTTGATCTTTGGTTCCTTGATTCGCAAGGTGTCGCTTTCCGGGCTGATTTGCTTCGGCAAAAACTTAAAGATTATAACACGACATTGGAAGGACTCCTTGAGCGCGGCCGCCAAGCGGATGAGGCCTTGCTGCGCAGGGATTTGTCGCCCTTCCTGCCAGCTGCGATTCGTCAACGCTTGGAGGATGACTCCTACCGCGAAGTTCTTCGTGCGGCCAGGGCCGTCATCTCGCGCGCCCTGCGGGAACTGTCCCCATGAGGAGAGCCGGGCATTATTGGACCCTTCAAGACTGGGTTCATGTTTTTAAAAAAGCGCACACCCAAGGAGGACATCTTCTCCCCCTCAGCAGTCTGTGCCGGGTTTCCGGGCTTTCCGAACCGGCGGCGCGAAAAGCCCTCAAAAGACTTGAGCGCCGCGGAATGATTTCTCGGGTCGGCCCAAGCCTCTATTCCAGTTCGATTTTTCCCGCTGTTTTGGAGGAGATCGCCATGCAAGTGGGAAAGCCGTGCTATATCTCATTTGAAAGCGTCTTGGCCCGGCACGGAATTCTCTCCCAATCCCCGCTGGTATTAACCTGCGCAACTCCCCGCAAACCGCGACGCTTAAAGACCTTGTCGGGAGAGATCGTCTTCCGGCATCTTGCTCACAAGCTTTTTTGGGGCTTCCGCGAGGAAAAAGGGGTGCTTTGGGCGGAGCCCGAAAAAGCGCTCCTGGACTGGATGTACTGGAATTCCCAGGTTTCAGGCGAAATGCCCGCTCTCGATGAGCTTTCTTTAGAAGAGTTGGACCGTAAAAAGCTGGATTTATGGCGCCAGCGTTATCCCCGCACGGTCCAAAACAAGATAACGAAAAGTATTATATGAGGGCTGCAGCGGCCAGGCCCTGGCTGGCAAGCGTCCAACCGGTCATCTTGTAGAGAAGGCGGGCGCCGACATTGGCGTCCCATTCGCTTTCTTTTTGCGCAGACACCTCGTTGAGATCGAACCCTACGATGCGGCGCTGAGAGAAGACGAGCGCCCTGAAGATGTGATTGGCCTCGGCAAAATCCAGGCCACCCGGAACAGGCGTACCCGTCCCCGGGCAAAAGCGCGGGTCCAAGCCGTCGATATCGAAGGATATCCAGACTTTTTCGGGAAGCTTGTCCGCGATCTCGGCGGCAGTCTGGTCGAAGGGCCGCCCCGCGAAGCGCCGGCGCGCCAGCTCGTTGTCGTAAATGACGGAGCAGCGCTCGCCCAAGCCACGGCAAAACGCGCGCTCGCTCTCCGAAAAATCGCGGATGCCGACGGAAACCAGCTTGGGCGCCGGCAGGCGGCTCATCACGTTATGAAAAATCGAGGCGTGCGACCAGGTAAACCCCTCATAGGCCTCGCGGGTGTCATGGTGCGCGTCGAAATGCAGGATGCCGAGATCAGGCCATTGCTCGAGCGCAGCCGAGATGGCGCCGTAGGGCGTAGAGTGATCGCCTCCGATGAGGGCCGGAATTTTGCCGGAGCCGATGATCTCCTTGGTCTGCCTATAAACCCATGCGTTGAGCTTGGCGCCCAACGCGTTCGCCGTCTCAAGCGCCTGAGAAGAGGGCCTCCTGCCCGAGCTTAAGGCCGCGATCACTTTCTGGGCCGCGGCTTTCGCCTGTTTGTCCCATTGACGGACCTCGGGCGACTGCGGGCGCAGGTAAAGGCCCGCGGCGTAAGGCTTTTCCACGTCGCAATCGTAGAGGTCGATCTGGGCGCTGGCCTTTAGGATGGCGGCCGGGCCTTTGGACGCGCCGCCCCCGTAAGAGGTCGTCGCTTCCCAAGGCACCGGAAGATAGACCAGCCTCGCCTCATCCTCGTCGAACGGCAGGCCGAATATGCCCTCCGCGCCCGAGGCCGGGGCGCCGGGGTCGAAGTCTTTTCGCGCTTGCATCGTTTCTCCCTGAGCGTTATTTTATAATTTCCACGCACACCCCGTGGCAAGATTGTTGCGTGAAAAACGGCCGTGAAGATATGGCGGAAGATTTACATGACCTTCTGGAGACTGGGCTGGAAGCTGAGATCGCGCAGGGCGCAAGGACTGCAACTGGGAGAAACGTTCCCTGATTTTTCCCTGCGCGATCTCGAAGGCAAGGCGCATCGGCTCTCCGATCTTTCCAGCGCCCGCTATACGGTGCTGTGGTTCACCAATTTCTGCCAGGACTGCCGGGCTCGAATCCCGCTCTTAAACGAGCTTCTCCAGAAGGCCGGGGAAAACGTCCGCATCCTGGCCGTCAGCATCTTGGACAAAGACGATCCTCTGCCGCGGCAGGTCGCGCCCGAATGTTTCTTCCCGATTCTCTTGGACCCCGAGGACGTCGTGGGGCTTAAGCTGGGCTTGGCGCATCCGCCCAACGCCTGCCCATTCCACAATTTATTCGTCGTTTCCAGTTCCGGCCAAGTCGCATTCCGTCACCATTTGTCGGCTCTCGGCCCCGAGAATTTTCGCTCCCTGTGGAATCGGCTTACTGCGGAGATAGCGCAGAACTAGAAAGACCGCCCTACTCCCACGCCATGGGTGAACACCAGCTCGCCCCCTTGGATGGCCGTGGCCAGAAGAACCGCGCAAGCGCCGAGCCAGAGAGCCAGAAACAGCCCCTCTTTCCGCCGTCCCCAGCGCCATCTCCATAAAGACAGGACGGTGAAGGAGCCGACAGTCCAATAAGCCAGCGTCTCATGGAGATTGAGCGTCTGCCAGGCCGGCGGCACGTGCGGCGCGGTGCTCTCGGCCAGCAGCCCCAAGCCCAACGCGGCCCAGGCCGTCATGGTTCCAAGCCACAACAGCCATGAGGCCGCGTTGGACAGCCACTCTGCCCGCCGCCCAAGAACGCAGGCGCCCCACCCCGTCGTCAGCAGCGCGATGGGAAAGTGGACCGCCGCGGGATGGAGCAGATACAGCTCGGGCAAGCGCATTCTTAGGCTTTCTCGATCTTGTGAACCAGGATGGCCTGCAGCCCGCCCTTGACCGCCTTGACGCCGGTCACCTTCACTTGCTCGGCGGCCAGCCGCCCCACCGCAGCGAAGGCCTTCTCATGCTTGTGGTCCGAGACCAGGAGGTAGACGGCGCCGTCGGCGCTCAGAAGCCCCGCCGAGACATGCTTTTCCAGAAGACATTGCTTGGCGCACTTCTTGTGCTCCCGGCCCGTGGCCCCATGCCCCAGGTAGCAGTAGAGGTCCAGGACCTCTCCTGCTATGGTCACCGCCTCTCCCGCGGGCTGGGCTGCGGCTTGCGTCTTTTCTTCGTGTTTGTGGCCTTGCTGAGCCCACACGGCGCCCAGCGCCGGCGCGCTCAACAAGAACATCGATACGGCAAACGATCTCACCATTATGTCCCTCCTCGATTAACGTCCACCATTCCCTTCCTCATCTCGTAATGCCATTTCCATAGGAAAAAGATCGGCGGGTAGACCAGGAGCTCCATGATGAAGCTCGTGAAAAGCCCTCCGATCATCGGTGCCGCGATGCGCTTCATAAGGTCGGCGCCCGTACCCAAGGACCACATGATGGGAAGCAAGCCCATGAAAGCGCAGGCCACCGTCATCATCTTGGGCCGCACCCTTTTGACCGCGCCGTGGATAACGGCTTGCTCGAGGTCCGCCGCCGTGCGCATGCGGCCCTGGCGGACCATGTCGTCATAGGCCAAGTCGAGGTAGAGAAGCATGAACACCCCGGTCTCGGCATCGAGGCCCATCAGCGCGATCATTCCCACCCAGACCGCGATGGAGATGTTGTAGCCCAGGGCGTATAACAGCCAGACCGCCCCGATAAGCGAAAAAGGCACGGCCAGCATCACGATGCCGGTTTTCACCCACGACTTCGTGTTCATGTAGAGCAGCGACAGGATGATGAATAGGGTCAGCGGCAGCACGACCTTGAGACGTTCTCTCACCCGCGCCATGTTTTCGTACTGGCCGCTCCACTGGATGGAATAGCCGGCTGGAAGCTGGAGGGATTGGAGCACCTTCTTTTTTGCCTCTTCCACGTAGCCGCCGATGTCGCGGCCGGCCACGTCCACGTAGACGTAGCCGGCCAATAGCCCGTTCTCGTTGCGGATCATGGCGGGTCCGAGACGAAGCTCGATGTCCGCAAGCTGCGCTAAGGGCACCTGGGCTCCACCCATGGTGGGCACGAGCACCCGGCGCAACTTGGGGAGGGTGTCGCGCAGCTCTCGGGCGTAGCGCACGTTGACCGAGTAGCGCTCGCGGCCCTCCAGCGTCGTGGTGACGGACTCGCCGCCGATGGCCGACATGATGACCATCTCCGCCTCTTTGATGCTCAGGCCGTAGCGCGCCAGCTCCTCGCGCTTTAAATCAAAATCCAGGAAATAGCCTCCGGCCGCGCGCTCGGCATACACGCTGCGCGTGCCCTCGATTTCCGAGAGAACGCCCTCAAGCTCAGTGCCGATGCGCTCGATCTGCTTAAGGTCCGCGCCGAAGACCTTGATGCCGATGGGCGTGCGCACTCCCGTGCTCAGCATGTCGATGCGGGCCTTGATCGGCATGGTCCAGGCGTTAGTCACGCCCGGAAACCGCATCTTGGAGTCCATCTGCGCGACCAGCTCCTCCCAGCCGAGCCGGTCGTTCCAAAGATGGCGCAAGGGCTTCTGCAGGAGTTCAGGCATCCAGTAAGAATACCACCTCTGCTTCTTGCGCCATTGGTCCCGAGGTTTTAATACCACCGTCGTCTCCATCATCGAGAAAGGGGCCGGGTCGGTGGAGGTCTCGGCGCGTCCCGCCTTGCCGAATACCCTCTCGACCTCGGGAAAGCTCTTGAGAATTTGATCCTGGGTCTGAAGCAGGCTCTGGGCCTCGGTGACCGAAAGGCCGGGCAGGGTCGTCGGCATATAAAGGATGGTCCCCTCATTTAAGGGAGGCATGAACTCCGAGCCGAGCCTCATGTAAACGGGAACGGTCGAAAGCACCAGCAGCGCGGCCGCACCGATGGTCTTATAGGGATGCCTGAGCACGAAGCGGCAGGCGGGCTCATAGAACTTAAAAAGCGCCCGGCTGACCGGATGCTTCTCCTCGGGATAATACCTGCCGACCGTGACCGTATTCACAAGCCAAGAAAGCCAGCGCGGCTTGAAATGGACGTAGTCCATGCGGGAAAACAGCATGCGCACGGCCGGGTCGAAGGTCACGGCCAGCACCGCGGCGATAGCCATGGCCAGATTCTTGGTGTAGGCCAGGGGTTTGAAGAGCCGGCCCTCTTGGTCCATCAAGGTAAATATCGGCATGAAGGCGGCCGCGATCACGAGCAGGGAGAAGAACACGGCCGGGCCGACCTCCTGAAGGGCCTTGAGACGCACCTCGTGGAAGTCGCCCTTGCGGCCTGCCTCGTTCCACCTCTCGAGCTTCTTGTAGGCGTTCTCCACCTCCACGATGGCCCCATCCACCAGTATGCCGATGGAGATGGCGATGCCCGAAATGGACATGATGTTGGAGGCCATCCCCATCAAGTACATGGGGATGAAAACGAGGATCACCGCCACCGGAATCGTGACGATGGGGATGATGGCGGTCGGAATGTGCCAGAGGAAAATCAGGATCACGAGGCTCACGATAATGAGCTCAAGGACCAATTCCTCCTTGAGCGTATGGATGGAGCGTTTAATCAGCTCGGAACGGTCGTAGGCGGCGACGACTTCGACCCCTTCGGGGAGCGAGGGTTTGATCTCCTCAAGCTTCTTTTTCACCCGCTCGATGACGTTGAGGGCGTTTTCACCGTAGCGCATCACCACGATGCCGCCCACGGCGTCGCCCTCGCCGTCAAGCTCGGCTATCCCGCGGCGGATGTTGGGGCCCACGGATACCTTGCCGAGAGCCCTGACCAGGATGGGCGTGCCCTTGATGTCGCGGCCCACCACGATGTTCTCGATGTCGGAGACCGACTTGGCGTAGCCCCGGCCGCGCACCATGTACTCCTTGCCGGAGAACTCGACCAAGCGGCCGCCCACGTCGTTGTTGCCGTCCCGGACGGCGTCGAGCACCTTCATGAGCGGGATGTTGTAGGCGACCAGAGCGTTGGGATCTAGGTTGACCTGGTACTGTTTCTGAAAGCCGCCGATGGAGGCCACCTCGGCCACGCCGGGGACGGACTGGAGGTAGTAGCGCAAATACCAGTCCTGCAAGCCGCGCAGATCGGCCAGGCTATGGCGGCCGCTGACATCCCTGAGCGCGTATTGGTAGACCCAGCCGACCCCCGTCGCGTCCGGGCCGAGCTCGGTCTTGACCCCTTCGGGAAGCTGCGGCAGTATCTTGCTTAGATACTCCAAAGTCCGCGTGCGCGCCCAGTAGATGTCGGTCCCGTCTTGAAAGATGACGTAGACATAAGAAAAGCCGAAGTCCGAAAAGCCGCGGATGGCCTTGACCCGAGGAGCTCCCAGCATCGCGGTAACGATGGGGTAGGTCACCTGATCCTCGATGATATCCGGCGAGCGGTCCCAACGCGTGTAGAGGATGACCTGGGTGTCCGAAAGGTCCGGGATGGCGTCCAAGCGCGCGTTTTTCATGCTGTAGACCGCTCCCGCCAGGGCTGCGGCGACCAGGATGAGGACGATAAATTTGTTTCGAGCGGACCAGGCGATGAGTTTTTCCACCATGGCGGGTCTCAGCGCTTACGCTCCCGGGGCTTGGGCTTTGCGCCGGCCTTGGACATCGCGGCCTTGAGCTTGGACTCCGAATCGATGAGGAATTGCGCCGAGGTCACCACCCTCTCGCCCTCTCTAACGCCGGAGAGCAGCTCATAGTAACCGTCCGCCTCCCGGCCCACCGACACCTCGCGGGGCTCGATGCGGCCTTCCCCGAGATCCACGAAGGCCACGCTGCGCTCTCCGGTTTCTAATACGGCCTCTTCGGCAATGGCCAGCCTATTACCCATATCCACGCGGATGACGGCGTTGACGTACATCTCAAGCTTCAACATCCCTTCCGGGTTGGGAACCTCGATGCGGACTTTAAGCGAGCGCGTCTCGGCTGATAGGATGGGGTCGACCGCCTTGACCACCCCCCGGAATTTGCGCCCGGGATAAGCCGGAGAGTTCATCTCGACATTCTGGCCCGGCTTGACCAAGCCGATCTCGTACTCGTAGATCTGGGCATAGACCCAAACCGTCTGGCCCGCGCCGCCGAGAAGGAGGTTGGTGGGCTCTGCCGCCGTGGCGATCTGCTCGATCTGCGCCTCGGAGAGGCCCATCTGCCTAAGCCTCAGCATGGAGGATCTGACCAGGGCCGAAGCGCGCTCATGAACGTCGGGCCACGGACTGTCCTTGATTTTGTCCCGGGCTTTTGCGGCCTCGCGGTACTCGGCGATGGCGTTGTAGAGGTCGGGGTCGTAGGCGACCCTGCCGCTGGCGCGCACGGTGACGGCCAGGTCGCGGCGCGTAACCGCCTCGGACTTCATCCCGATCATCTGGCGGCGCTCGGCCGAGATGATCGTGCCGGCCTGCCCCGGCACCGGCAGCTCGGCTTTCTCTTCCGCATAGACCGGGACATAATCCATGCCCATCTCGTCTTTCTTGGGTGCAGGGGAGCTCACCTCCGGGCGCATGGGATGCCGATAATACAGAGGTGCTCCTTGCGGCGCTGGCGCGGCCTCGGCCACATGGGTCCCGCAGATCGGGCAGGAAATCTTTTGGCCGAGTTTGAGAGGCAGCTCCATCAGGCAATTGGCCATCTTGCATTTATGGAGAAGACAGACCCGCTTGCCGGAGAGCGTGGTCTGCGCTCCAACCGCTTGGGCGGCAGCGGCTTCTTCCATCAAGATGAGCTTCATGTTGCAGATGGGGCAGTCTCCTGGTTTATCCGAGGTGTAGCTCGGATGCATCGCACAGTAGTACTTAACCGGCGCGGCGGACTGCCCCGTGTCGCCGTTGGGAAAGCGGCCGAAGCGGCGCAGCGCCAAGCCCGAAGCGGCAAGCAGGACGGCTGCGGCTCCCAGGATCAAGAATTTTCGTTTCATGGCGTCATAACCCCCTTCCCACGATGCGCTCGAGCTCGGCTAAGCGCTGTTGATAATCGGCAAGGAACTGGTAATACTCCAGCCTGAAATTGAGCAGCGACCTTTGGGCGTCCAAGAGATCGAGGAAACTCGTCTTCTCGGCCTGGTAGCCGGCTTCGGCGACCTTAAGCGCCGCCTCCGCCTGGGGCAGGACGCTGGTGCGGTAAATGTCCGCCAGCCGCCGCGAGGTCCGGGTCCTCACCCAGGCGCTTTTGACCTCGGCGGAAGTCGTCACGCGCAGGCCCTGCAGCTCGGCCTCGGCCATTTCCCGCT
>MGUO01000037.1:0-4918 GCA_001800015.1 Elusimicrobia bacterium RIFCSPHIGHO2_02_FULL_57_9 | reverse complement strand
AGCGGCCGGCTTCCAGAACCAGAGCGGGAGGGAAAGACCAAGCATCGCGTCGCGGCTTGCGCCCCGCATGGGATCTGCGCGCTGCCGGTACTGAAGCATGAAATCGGGGAGATATTCGGAGCGCGCCAGGCCCAAGGATTTCCCCGCGCGCTCAACGTTGAGCAAGGCCTCTTTGAGTTCGGGCCGCTCGCCTAAGGCCAGGGCCTGGACCGATGCGAGTTCCTCTTCGAGCTTAGGCGCAGCCGGCTCGGCCGGAGTCCCCAGCGGGTTGTCGGCGTCGCGGTTCATCAGGGCGTTGAGCATGGCCGCGGCGGTCTGCTGATCCTGCGCCAGGATCACGCCCATATTGAGCATCTTGGTCAGTTCTACTTGGGCTTTAAGCGCGTCGGACTGGGAGGCATGGCCGGCCACGTACTTGGACTCGGCCACCTTGGAAAAGCGCCGCATGAGCTCGATGTTCTCGTTGAAAATATCGAGGCTCTTATGCGCCAAATAGAGCATGGCGTAGGCGGAGCGTGTCCGGGCCAGAACCTCGCGCAGCTTGGCGCGGTAGGACTGCTCCGCCATCGCGGCCTGCTTGGCCGCCACCCCGTGGCGCAGGTAAAGGGTGGAGGGAAACGGGATTTCCTGGCTTATGGCCACGCTTCTCTCGTCGGCCCCGGTCAGGAGGTTCTTTCCCGGCGGGGCATACATCTTCTCTATGTCGAGCCGCGGCTTATCCGGCGCGGCGGCCGGGGTGACCAGATGAGAGAGCGCCTGCCAGCGCTTGCGCGCCGCCAGAATCTCGGGGTTGTCGCGCTCTGCGGAGGCGAGCGCCTCTTGAAGCGAAATACCGCCGGGCGACGGCGCGCCTTGCGCCCGGGCGTTTTGCCCGAGAGCCACGACCAATAACAACATGAAACTGCATACCTGCATACGGCACCTCCTTTATTATAGTAAACGGGACGTTTAGGCGTTAGCTTCGGGAGGAGACAAACCGCAGGGGCCTTTGGCGGCAAGGCCGGGCGCTGCGGCGGAAAAAACCAGGTCCAGCCGCTCGGGCGCAAGGCGAGGAATCGGCAGGGAAACGCAAACGGCGCAGAACGCGGCGGGCATGGGGACTTGCGGCGCCACGGCCGCCTGCTCTGCGGCGGGCAGCAACTCGCAGCACCTTGGCGAAGGTCCGCTCTGAGGCATCGGACTCTGAGGCATCGGACACGACGTGTCGCAACAATCCTGCTTAGGGGAGGCGGCCGGCGCGCCGGCATTGGCCGCGACAAAGGTCACGGCAAACGCCCCGGCTATGAGCAGCCTCAGAACCCGATTCATCAGCCCATTATGGCGCTAAATCCCGACTTAGTCAAGGCCCCTGGCCGGATCGTTGCGTAGTTTAAGAGACGTGAAAATTCTGCTGGTGGATGACGACGCGGGAGTCCGGATCACGCTCAAGATCGCCCTGGCCAAGAGGGGATTCGACGTGTCCATAGCCGCCGCCGGCTTCGAGGCTATCGAGCTTCTGGGCCGGGATGATTTCGACTGGCTGATCACCGACTGCCAAATGAAGCCCATGGACGGTTTCCAGTTGGCCGCCAGAGCGCGCCGGCTTTGCCCGTTTATCAAGATCGTCATGATCACCGGGATATGTCTTGAGCCATGTCTCAACGCGGATATCCTGAAAGTTTTTACCAAGCCGGTGGACGACGGCGCCCTGGCGGCCTATCTGCGCCAACCGCAAGTCGCCTAAGGGCTTGTGACACTATAATGATCGCCTACCCCCATCGAGAGGGGCTTTACCTCAACCTGACAAACCGCTGCCCGACCTCCTGCCGCTTCTGCGTCAAGCGCGCATGGAAGTGGAATTACAGAGGATGGGATTTGAGAATAGGAAGATTGGAACCCACGGCGGCCCAAATTTTAAACGCGATCGAAGACTGCTTCAAGCAGAGGGCCTTTCAAGAGTTCGTGTTCTGCGGCTATGGAGAATGCACCTACCGCCTCCCTGTCATGCTCGAGGTAGCCTTCCGCCTCGGCCGCCGCTTCCCCGACGCGCGCCTGCGCTTAAACACCATCGGCCTCGGCAATCTTATTTGGGGACGCGATATCGTCCCCGAGCTGTGCCGCGGCCTCGATGCCGTTTGCGTAAGCCTTAATACGTCGGATCCGAGGCAGTGGATTGAAATGCACCGGCCGCGGGCCCCCTATAGAAAACAGGGGTTTGACAGCGTGCTTGAATTCATCCGCCGCTGCGCGCAACTCGGGCTGAAGACGACCATCACGGCCGTCAAACAAGACGAAGTCGATCTGGCGGCCGTGCGCAGATTGGCCCGCGGCCTCGGAGCGGATTTCCGGCTCCGCCCCCCCTTGGGGAACAGGTCTACAGCACTTTGAGCATATCCATGGTCGTGACGATGCCCGCCAGCCTGCCGCCTGAGGTGATGATAATACGGTGAATTTTATGCTGCAGCATGATGCTGCCGAGTTCATGGATGGTGGTTTGCTCGGGCGCCGAGATCACCGACGGGCTCATTAAATCCCTGGCCGTCACGGGCTGAGCGGCCCAGATGGGGCGGTCGGGTTCCGGCTCCTTGTAAAAATCTGCGGCATCGTCGGCAGCGCCCGAGGCCACATCCTTAAGATGCCGGATGATGTCGGTCTGGGAAACCACCCCGACCAGGGCCCCCTCGCCGCTGATCACGGGCGCGCCGGTTATTCTCTTGACCGTGAAAAGGCGCGCCAGTTCCCAAACATCGGTATCTTCGGAAACGGTGATGAAGTCTTTTATCATGATGTCTCTGGCCCGCAATATCTTCTCCATTAAGCCTTTAACTTACGCAACGAATCAGCCAGGGCGCGAGCGTGGCCTCTTTGTTGCGTAAGTCTCGTTAATGCGGCTTAGCTGCCCTTCTTCTTACCGCGAGAACGATTCGCATGCCGTCCGCCTGCTCAGGATATTGGGCGCCCAAAAATTATCGGCCTTGCAGCGTATTTACGGCGGAAAAAGGATTTGGATTCCCAAGCGCGGCTCCCGCGCGCCCTGCGCCATATGCCGCCTGAGAAACGAGTGCGTCGATGTCTGGCGCAGCCAAGGCGCGAGCGTGGCCGCCATTTCCCGATTTTTAAGAATATCCCCGAAAACCGCCTATCGGATACTTCAGATGAGAAATTCTCGTTTGCGCCGCAAATGAGAATAGTTCGTCAGCGCCCTAAGATTTAGAATGTATGGCTCCATGACGAAGCGTGCCGACGCCGCGCTTATCGGCGCCGGACCGGCCGGCCTGGCGGCGGCCGCCTATCTGGCGCGCGCCGGCTGGAAGACGGTCATAATAGACAAAAATTCCCCCGGGGGAACCGCGCGGCAACTGGAGCTCATCGAGAATTATCCCGGATTTCCCGACGGCATACCCGGAAAAGAGCTGATGCGGCGCTTTGTCCGGCAAGCCCGGCGCTGGGGCGCGCGCTTCGTCAGAGCCCGCGCCCGAGGGGTCCGGCGCAGAGGTTCGGATTTCGCCGTCGGCACCACGGCGGGAAACTGGGAATGCCGCGCCCTTCTTTTATGTTCGGGCGCGCGGTTCAAGGATCTCGGCTTAGCCAATGAAAAAACGCTTGAAGGCATACTCCATGGCGCCTTTGACGAGGCCCCGCGCTTGCGCGGACGGGACGTCGCCGTGGCGGGCGGCGGCGAGGCGGCCGTCCATCAGGCCCTGCTTTTATCCCGCTATGCCCGCGAGGTCACCTTGATTTGCCGCGGTCCGGCGCTTAAGGCCATGCGCCGGCTTCAATCGGCCCTTCTGCGCCGGCCCAACATCCGGACGCTGACGCGCTCGGTCGTGGCCGGCCTGCGCGGAAAAAAGAAGCTGGCGGCGGTCTTAGTCCGCGACCTCAAAACCGGAAAAATATCACGCCTGAAGACCAGTTCTCTTTTCGTTCTTATAGGGAAAACCCCCCGAACGGGCCTGTCGCTATTCCGGAAAAAATCCCCCGGGTTTTTCTCCGCCGGCGATATCCACTCGGGCCGATTCCGGCAAACAGCCATCGCGGCCGGCGACGGCATAAGGGCGGCCATGGCTTGCGAGAAATACCTGCGTGGAAATCGTTAGCCGGCAAGAAATACCGGGGTTGGCCTCCCTCTATCTGGCGCGGCTGCGCGCCGATCCATCCTCCCTCATAGAATTCGTGGACACCCTCGAGCCGGGCGTGCCCAAAGGCGAGAAGTGGGTCA
The DNA here is from genome assembly GCA_001800015.1 of Elusimicrobia bacterium RIFCSPHIGHO2_02_FULL_57_9. Classification (GTDB taxonomy): domain Bacteria; phylum Elusimicrobiota; class Elusimicrobia; order UBA1565; family UBA9628; genus O2-02-FULL-57-9. Next base: position 720 of record MGUO01000037.1, on the reverse strand, counting down.
TGATGGTATCCACCCAGCTCGGCTGCCCCGTGGGCTGCAGCTTCTGCGACGCCGGAGCCTTGGGCTACCGTGGAAATTTGACGGCCGAGGAAATCCTGGATCAAATCAGATTCATGGCCGACGCCGCCCCCCCTCAAATCAGCCTTTCGCGCCATCCCAAGGTCAAAATTCACTTCGCGCGCATGGGGGAGCCCTCCTTAAATCCGGCGGTTCTCGAGGCGCTTCTCTTTTTGGGGCTCAATCTCAAGTCCCCGGGACTTATCCCGAGCATCTCCACGGTCGCCCCCCAAAGCCCGGTGACCGCGGCTTTTTTCGAGCAGCTTCTCGATATCAAGGACGACCATTACCCCGACGGCCGTTTTCAACTGCAATTCTCCGTCCACTCCACAAGCCTTGTCGGTCGGCATGAAACGATTCCGGTCAAAATTTGGAGCCTGGAAGAGCTCGCCGACTACGGGTCGCGCTTCGTCAAAATCGGGGATCGCAAGATCACTCTTAATTTCGCGCTGTCGCGGGAGGCGGAGTTCGACCCGGCCGCCGTGGCGGGAATTTTCCCCCCGGATAAATTCCTAATCAAGTTCACCCCGGTCAATCCCACCGAGACTTCCGAGCGCAACGCCCAAACCCACCTTTGGCTTAAGCCGCCGGCAAAAGTGGCGCGCTCGCAGGCCCTGCTCAAGTCCCTGGGCTACCAAGTCATCGTCTCGCCCAGCCTGCCCG
>MGUO01000036.1 GCA_001800015.1 Elusimicrobia bacterium RIFCSPHIGHO2_02_FULL_57_9 | reverse complement strand
CTTGAAAGCCACGGGCCTTGGCCCGTGGATATTTACTTTTGCTTGCATAAACTCAAAAATAAAATAGAATCCTCTTTTGGGGGTAAAAATCTAGACGGTAGGGGGCGCGAAGGGAACCGCTAATAAAAAAGCCCGTATTACTTTAGCCCTTCCACGCATACGATTAGCGAGCTTGAGATCAAAGGCCAGGTGTCAGTCAATCAGGCATAGCTCATTTTTTAGCTCATTGCGATCCTCGGGGCGGATAGGGAAGTGTTGGGCCAGTAACCGACCTGCGGCTTCGATGGCATGCATAAGGCCCTCGGTGGGACGGCCTACCTTAAGGCCATCAACGACCGCAGCGCAGACTTCTTTCCAGTCCTGGTGAGAGAGCTTATCAGCGATGGCCCCACCGCCTTCCACGCGCACGCGACGCTCGAGTAAGGAGACGTAAATCAGGATGCCGGTGCCATTGTGGGTCCGGCCCAGGCGGAACTGCCTAAAGGCATGAGCCGCTGCGCGCTCCACTTCCAGGTCTATTTCTTTCTTAGGTATGAAAAGCAACTTAAGAGCAGGAAAGCGGGTAGCCGCCGCCGCGCCCAGCGCAAATCCTGCGATAATGATGATCACAAGGGGAAGCAGGCCCAAGCTCAAACGAGAACCTACAGTCCACGCGCCATCAACGACCCGAATATCTTGAAAAACAAGCCAGGCCGTCGTTAGCGCCACCAAGGCCAGGCATAACCCAAAAATATCTTCGGCGCGGTCGTAGCGCCCAGAGGCGGCCGCCACTACGGGCACAATCTCGCCGGAAGTGCTTTGTTCGGCCTTTTCAATAGTCTGGGCGATGGCTTTGCGGTCTGCTTCACTGAAAAGTGCGCTGGGTCGTTTCATCATTTCTTCACCAGGACCCGCTGGCCCCGCCGCCTCCCGAAGATCCTCCGCCCATGCCGCCGCCGCTGGATGCCGCAGCCCGCAGGAGGAAAAAGAGCAGAATGCCGATGCCGGCTAAAAAAGCCCACCCCCAGCCGGTGTGCCCGCTTTTAAATAGAGAGTAGGCGACGCCTATGACCAACGCCACGAAACCGATCTGTACCCAAATGGCCCACCATGGCGCTTTGGCCTTGGGCAACTCCAGGCCCCGCGCTAAAGCATTCATACCCTCGACGCCTCGCATGATGCCTTGGGAGTAATCCCCACGGCGAAAATGGGGCAAGATACTATCCCGCATCACCTCTTCGGCCTGATAGTCGTGCTTGTGCCCCCAGCCCGAACCTAGCTCGATGCGGGCCTTGCGGTCGTTTTTTGAAACTAAAATCAAAATGCCGTAGTTGCGGCGCTGAGAGCCGATGCCCCAAGCGTTGAATAGATCGTAGGCGAAGCCCTCGATGGTTTGGCCTGCGGCATCGTGGTCTGCCAGGGATATCACGGTCACTACGTAGAGCGGAATCTTTTGCTTTTTCCACAGCGCCCAGCAGATTTCGTTGACGCGCTTGCCCCCGATCTCATTGAGCAGGCTGGCCTCATCCGAGTAAAAGCTGTCGCGTCCAGGCTTGTCGGGGAATTTCACGGCGAAAGCCGGCGCAACACTGGCACAAACCGCCAGTCCCAACGTCACCCAGAATAAATTTTTCCAGCGTTTCACTGGATTCCAGTATATGACTATGGCACCTGCATGTCAATTTTGCGCAGATGTATAATATCCACCGGTTATGAGTTCAACGTCTTGTCCGTAGCTTGCTCTGGTGTGACAAATAGTGTGCTGCGCTAAGCTATAATATTCATAAAGGTCGTATCATTTCCGGGAGGTTCAACTCATGAGAAAACCCCTACAGTTCCTTCCAGTCTGCCTGACGCTCTTAGCCGTTTCAATTCTACCTGGTTCCGCGCACGAAAAGCCTGGGACCACCGTGCCAAAAATAGCCTCGGCACAGGACGTTTCGCAAGTCTTGGAGCAGTACAAGGCGGGGATGGAGGCTTTAAGTGTCGAGCAGCTTGACCTTATCATGGATCCCGCTCTCTTGGTTCTGGAGCATGGCGGTAAGGACGTCGGCTGGACCGAGTACCGCAACCACCATATCGGCGAGCATATGAAGGGGTGGAAGTCCTTGCGCGTCTCCGACGTCAAGCTCCTGGAGTCTTCCGCCTCCGAGGATTGGGCCTACGCGGCTCAGGAGTCGATCAATACTATCGCGACGGCCAAAGAGGGCAAGACCATCGTCCTGGCCGTCACTGAAACCTTCGTCTTGAAAAAGCATTCGGACGGCTGGAAGATCAAGCACCTGCACATTTCCCTGAAGAAAAAGTCTTAAACCATTGATGTTTCGTTTCACCCGTCTAAAGATTGTGTCCTATACCGCAGCCAGGTGCGTTTTCCTTTTCTGATGATGATATCCGTAAAGGCGCGAGTCGCGATGGTCGCGCTGGATGTGCATCAAGGGCAAGGGCGAGTCGCCGGCAACGAGAAAGGTTCGTTCATGCCATGTGCTGCCTAGGGTTGTAGCGAGTTCTCCAAAACGGCGCGCCGCTGCTCGTCGAACAATCGGGAGGGATCGGGCCGGCCCCGCAAAGAAACCTCGCAACCTCCCGTTAAGGGGGCGCTGATGTGCACAGCGAAAGAGGCTTGCGGCAGGCCTTCCAAGTTCATATTCATGAGTCGGTCCCCGGCGCCTGGCGCGAAATTGAAGATAAGCTCCTTGCCTCTGGCCTTCTGAAGAAGAACCCAGGGACGCACCAGCGCGGCGACGGTTTCCGGGACATGCTCCCCCTTTTCGATGTGAAAAGCCAAGGGAGCCTCGGCGCAGCCCTCAAGCACGCGACAACTGGCAAAGGGCTTGGGAGCCATCCCGGGTAAGCGCTCCATTAACCGGCGTCCGGCGCTTGCCGCCTTGCTGCCGCCGATTACGGGGCCAAGATCCGCCTGAGAAGCCATGGCATCTTTCAAACCCGAGCTTTTGGCTTCGGGTTTTTACCGTCAGGTGGAGTGTCTGGATCGCCGGCGCGGGCCCAAGGGGCCCCGCCCGAGCCGCCATGCTCAATGACCACACCCGCGAGAGGACGCGGAGCATGCCGGCACCCCGGGATAAAAAAAAGAGGGAAAACGACAGGTGCGGTGATGCGGCAAGCTCGCCAGGACATGGTTTCGAAGGCCCAGGAAAATCAGTGTATAATTTTTAGGATATATCGAGGTTCAGCGCACATTTGATCACCCTATCCGAAGATATTGATCACCGAGCTGAAAGAGATATAATGCGGACGTGAGTCTATCGATCAAGGCCCGGTTCTTGCTTTCCGTAATACTTGTGACCGGCATTGTTTTGCTCGATGCCGTCCTCAACCTCCAAGGCCAAAAAGCCACGGGGCAGCTTTTGCGTGAAGCCCTCTCCAAAAACGTCTCGGCCATGCATCTGGCCTCAGGAATCAAGCACGACTTTGTCTTTTACGACGACCTGACCTTCCGGTTTCTAAGCACGGGAGATGAAGCCCTGCTCGATGAGGGCGATCGCGTGCGCAAGAAGGTCACCATCAGGATGGAGAGGCTGGAACAGGAATCGGACAGCCGGACAGTCAAAGAGCTGCTTTCCGAGCTCGAAACGGAAAGCGCGATTTATTTCGAAGAGGCGGGAAGGCTGCTGGCGGCAGCTTCAGGAAGTGCCGCGCCGGGGAAAAAAGAATCGATCCTCAGGGTGATTCGATGGGCCGAGCAAATCCCCGTCCGTCAGAAATCCATGGGCTTGCTATCCGCTCGGGGCAAGGAAAAGTTGGCCCTGCTCTATGCCCTCTGCGACAAATTGGTCGACCTTAACCGCGTGCACATGGAAGATGTGCAAAAACAAATCGGCTCGACTTTGGAGCAGAGCGAAAAGACAATACTATGGGGAGGCTCGTCGGTGTTTCTGGGCATTGCCCTCATTGAGATTCTGCTCGCGTTTTCGATATTGAGTCCATTAAGAGAGTTGCAATCCGGCATACATAAGATCATGGGCGGAGAGCTTAATGTCGAGATCAATCCGAGAAGCAACGATGAGATAGGCCAAATTACCCGGGCCTTCAACCAAATGACTCGAAACCTTCGGGAAAAACAGGAGCAACTGCTTAAAGAAACGATCACCGATGCCCTGACCGGCCTTTTCAACTTCCGGTATTTTGAAGAAGGGCTTAAAGCTGAAACCGAGCGGGCCCGCCGCTACAACAGGCCTCTCTCGGTGATGCTAATCGATATCGACCATTTCAAGGCCTATAACGATAATCACGGCCATGAAATGGGCAACGTCATCCTTAAGATGACGGCCCATGCCCTTCGCGAAACCCTGCGCATCAGCGATGTGCTCGCCCGCTACGGGGGGGAGGAGTTTGTGGTTTTCCTGCCTGACACGGACAAAACCAATGCCCAGAGGGTGGCCGAGCGTGTGCGCCAAGCCATTGATGCCTGCCAATTCCCGGGTCAAGAGAGCCAGCCTTTGGGCAAACTCACCATTTCTGCGGGACTGGCCTGTTTTCCCGAGGATGCCAAGCTGGCCAAGGACCTGGTGGGAAAGGCTGATAAAGCCCTCTACAAAGCCAAGCATCTGGGACGCAATCGCGTCGAATTGGTCTAGACGGAGGAGATTTTATATGATTTTGGCGCCATGAGCGAAGAGACTGTTTACGTGGATTGCCCCTGTTGCGGAGCGCGTCTGGAGGCCCGGCGGCAGGACGGCAGGGTGCTTCAGCACTGGAAAAAGCCCCTTAAGGCGCAGGCGGATGGGGCAGACCCCATCAAGGCCGCCCAGGAGCGCATGAAGGCCGAGAAAGAAAAGTTGGCCAAGCTTCTGGAAAATCCCACCAAGCTGATTGAGGAACAGAGGCGCGCGGCTTTGGAGAAGTTCGAGAAAGAAAAGGAGCGGATTATCCGGGAAAAGGATAACTCGGCTCCGCCCCACCCCTTCGACTCGGATTAAGCTACTTCGCCAAAATCTCGGTGCGGGGGTAGCGGTCGCGCTCCAGCGGCAGGCCTCTGGACATGATCCGGCCTTCCCTCAGGTGCAGCGCGGCGGCCAGATAGCGCTTGATGGCGTCAGCTTGCTTCTGGGCCGTTTCCACATCGGGTCCGTAGATTTCCACCCGGATGGCCCGGTTGGGGGTGCGGCGCAGAACGTCCTGCGCCTCGCGCAGGCAGGATTGGCCCATGGGGGAAAACCCGAGTTTTTCATCGAACAGGCTCTTGGTGTCCATGGTAATTTCGGTGCGGGTCATATGCTCCTGCACCAGACCCTTGAAAAGGATCGTTCTACCGGGCAGATAAGTAGGAACCTGGGCGCTGTCGAGAACGAAATAGGAGTAGGCGTAAGGGACGCCGACCTTGACCATTTCGCCGGAGCCGCCCTTGCCGTCCCAGGTCATGCGTTCGGGGAAGCGTCCTTTTCCTCTTATCGTGTGAAAAATTCGGCCTTGATTATCCGTGATCACCAGGCGCCAGCTGTCCACGATCATGTTCTTGGGCTGATTCATGATCACGATATCCAACACCGGCTGATGCACCAGCTTGCCATGCCAGGGGGAAAGCACGATATCGGAGCCGAGCTTCGAGGGCAGGTAATTGGGCAGCCTCTCCATCACGTGGGGTGTGAAAGCCGCTTCGTTAAGCTGCAGCGCCAGATAAGCCTGCACTTCCGGCAATTGGTCAAGCTGGGGGTTGTAAAGAGGCTTGTCCGCCTTGATGGAAAGGCGGGAAACGCCCTCGATGAGAATATCCTTCAGTTCCCCTGATTGTTCCGGCCGGCTCATGGTCGCCGGGACGGCCGATAGGGCCGAATCGAGAAGCAGCGCGCCGCAAACAAAGAACAGCTGTCTATAGAGTTTCATCGTCCCCCCACTTTATTCTGACCGGAGAAATTTTGGCTTTGAGCCACCTTGGGATCCTTTTTACTGGCGTCTAAGAATGTCTTGATCTCCTTGGCGCGTTTGGCGGCGGACTGCGCCCATTGGCGTTTGCCGCCGCTGATCCGGATTTGGCTGTAAACATCCATGGCCTTATCCCATATCTCGTCTTCCTCATAAAGCGCGGCCAGTTGGGCCAGCCCCAGCAAGCGCTCGTCCTGGGCGGCCGGCGTCATGGCGATGAGCATGCCGTAGGATTTAATGGCTTTGGGTTTGTCGCCCATGTTGCGGTAAAGCTCGGCGGTTTGATTGCATATCCCCATTTTTACGAGGGGCGGAGTGTTGGGACGGCTTAAGATTCTCTCATAGGTTTGCAGCGCCTGGTCCGGCTTGTCCAGCAGGCGCTGAAGAGCGGCGATCTCCAGCAGCGCATCCATTTGCTTGGGGTCGTGGGGATAGCTTTGCGCGAAATCATCGAAGGCTTGGGCGGCCTCCACGAAATTGCGCTGCTTTTTATGAGACATGCCCAGGTTATACATGGCGCTGGCTTTGATCTGCGCGGGTGCTTCGCGCTCCACGATAAAACGAAAACTGACGGCCGCGTCCTTGAATTTTTCTGATTCGAAATAAAGGGCGCCCAGGCGCATGCCGGCGTCCAAGGACGCCGGATGATTGGGGAAAAGATTGACCAGGCTTCTATATTCGCTAATCGCCTCGGCGGGTTTTTTAAGCCGCTCCTGACTTTGGGCGATGGCCAGCAATGCCAAGGGCGCCTGGGAGGCCATCGGATACTGCAGCAAAAGGTTGCGGAAATGCTCTATGGCCAAGGCCCATTTCTTGCCCTGGAAAGCGCCCTGGGCCAGTTGGTATTGGGCCTCGGGGGCTAGGTGGCTTTTCGGATACATTTGCACGAATTGAGCTAGGAGCTGGGGCTCCTTGCCGCGCATGGCCTGTCGATAATAAGTCAGCATGAGCTGGTTTTGAGCGTCGGAGGCATGTTTGTGTTGCGGGAACTGCGCCCCGAAGGCGCGATAGGCCTTGATGGCCATGGCATCCTGCTGGCTGTTATAGTAGGTTTGAGCCATCAGCCACAGGGCTTCCGGGGCCAGCGCCGATTTCGGCCAGCGGGTCAGGAACGCCGTGAACTCATCGACGGCGTTTTTATATTTGCGCGCCTGGAAATAAAGCAGGCCGATTTGGATCTGGGCCTCCTGAGCCTCGCTGCCCGAAGGAAATTGGGCGATTAGCCGCTTCCAGCTTTTGAGGGCGTCGGCGTAATCGCCGCCCTGCCTGTGAGCCCAGCCTTCATAAAGCCAGCACTCCGGTACGTGCGGGCTATCGGGATAATTCTGCCGGAAGCCGGCGAACATTTCCAGCGCCCGGTCGTAATTGCGCTGGTTAAAATGGGAGGTGGCCAGCAGCAAATGGGCGCTGACGCGGTTTTCGTGGGCCATGAAGCGCTGGCTCATAATTTTCTGGGCCAGATGCATGGATTCGGCAAATTTGCCTTCATGATATTTCGACCAGGCCAGGTACAGCCGCGCTTGGTCGGTGAGGGAAGGCTCCTTGAGCGCCTGTTCATAGAAGCGCGAGGCTTCCGCATAGGATTTTAAGCGATAATAGGCCTCGGCGATCAGCATATAGCTTTGCGCCTTCCAGCGCATGTCCTGCGTGGAGTATTCCATGGAGATCACGCTCATGACCTGGTTGGCATGAGTGGTGAGCTCCTGGTATTTGCCGGCCTCAAGGTAGGCCCCCAGCATCACGGCCATGGCCACGTCGGAAAGGGGGGAATACTCGTATTTAAGCAGAGCCGTTTCATAGGAGGAAATGGTCTTGCGCAAATCCTTCTCAACATGGAATTGATGGCCGAAAAGCAAATAGGCCACATTGCCCATGGGATGCAGCGGGATTTGGCGCAGCAGCTCCTGCATTTCCGCGGTTGCTTCCGAAACCTTGCCGATTTTAAGCAGATAATAGGTTAGAATCAGGCGTACCCGGGCCAGGCGCTCGGGCTGATTCCTGATGCCCAGCATCCGCGCTTTTTGCGGCAACTCCCGGGCTTTTTGTATATCGCCTTGCTGGGCCGCGATCTCCGCTTCCAGATAGAGGGCGTTGATTTGCTCATCCTTGGCGGCCTTACGCAGGTCCAGTTCCTGCAGGATTTTCAAGGCATCCGGGACCCGCCCCGAGTTTTTAAGCGCATAGGCCTGATCGATCAGGGCCGAGGTTTTAAAACGGCTGTTGGGAAAGCGTTGCACGAATTCGCCGTAGGCCTTGGCGGTAAGGCCGGCGTTTTGAACCATGCGGAAAGATTCCGCCTTCAGATATAACCCCATTTCAGAGTGAGCGGGCGAGGGCATATCCGCCAGATTGTTAAAGGCTTGGGCCGCTTCCTGATACTGTTTCTGGTAGAAATGGCTCATGCCGCGGTATAAGGATCCCGCCGGTGTTGAGGCTCCCTGCAGGACTTCCACGGCTTTGCCGTATTCTTTCTCTTGAAAGCGCAGGATGCCCAGCAGCTCCCGCGTCTTGGGCAGGCTGGCATAGGCGGGGTACTTGCTCATCAAATAGTCTATGGTATGGAGCGCCTCGCGATAGTCCTGGTTTTGGGTTTGGCATAGGCCAAGGCCATAAAGGGCCTCGGCGCCCACCAAGGTGCCTCCGGCTTTATCCGCCAGCTTTTCAAAAATCTTTTGAGCCCTGGACACTTCGCCCTGGTTATACTGGATTTCCGCCAAGCGCAGCAGGGAATCGTGGAAATAAAGCGAGCTTTTCTTGCCGGACAGGGTCTGGTAATTTTCCATGGCCTGCGCGTATTGCCCGTTTTGGAATTGAGCCTCGGCCAGGGCGAAGCGCGCATCCGCGGCAAAATTACCTTGTGGGTAGTTTTCTAAAAAATCATTGAGCAGTTGGACGGTATCTCCGGCGCTGGAGCCGGCCTGCACCTTGGCCTGGATGGTCGCCCAGTTTAAGGATTCGCTTCCAGGCAGGGGCTTGGCCTTGGCCGCCCAGGCGCAGACCCCCGATAATTGCGCCGCTAAAACAAGGAAGCTCAGTGTTCTTTTCATTTTTGATCTCCTATCATATGGTGTCAGGGGGGGTGAGCCTGCCGATCGGCAGGCTGAAAAAGAAGCGGGTTCCTTTGCTGAGGCGGGAACTCACCCCGATTTTGCCGCCGTGTCCCTCGATTATTTCCTTGCATATCTCAAGCCCCAGCCCAAAGCCGGCCTGGCGCATTTTTTGAGCGGAGTTGCCTTGAAAGAAGCGCTCGAAAACGTAGGGCAGGTCCTCCTTGGGAATGCCTATGCCTGAATCTGCAACGCTGACCTCGATTGAGCGGGGGGCGACCTTGATTTCAACGTCCACCCTGCCGTTTCTCTCGGTGTATTGGATGGCATTGGCGCAGAGATTTTGCAGCACTTGATCGAGCCGGGCCGGATCGCCCATCAGCGGAGGCACGGCCGGCGGGAGCTTGACCGAGAACTTTATTTTTTTCTTGCGGGCGACGATGGCCATGCGGCTGGCCACCTCCTTGGCCACGGCGGCCAGGTTCATGACCTTCATATTGACCCGCAACTTGCCGGATTCAATAGCGGCTAAATCCACCAGATCGGTGATAAGCCGGTTAAGCATCGCGGCGGCCGAACGGATATTGCTGGTGTATTTCGATGCGATCGGCAGCTTCCAAAGCCTTTGTCCCAGGATCTCCGCGTAGGCCAGGATAGCGGTCAGCGGGTTTTGCACGTCATGGGCGACCATGGCTAAAAATTTTTTCTGAGCTTCATTCTGCCGGTTGAATTCCTGCACCTGTTTGAGCAGCTTGACATTCTCCAGCATCAGGGCCAGTTCGCGGTTCAGCGACTGTTCAAAGCCCGACAGGTTCGGCTTAACGGGAGCGGCGGCGGAAGCTGAGTCATCCGCCGGAAGGGGAAGCGGCGTGTTTATTGGCGCCGGAGCGCAAGAGGTGCCGACGGGGATGAAAACCCCCGGGTTCTGCAGGTTCTGTGCATAACCGTTCGATCGTAGCGCCATGCCCTAAGGATAGGGGGATAGTGAAGTCTGCGCAACTCAGTGAGTGTCAGAAATTGTCGGCATGTGTCTGTTAGCGTATTCAGGCGCAGATAAGTGTCGCCAGATAAATAGTGAATCAGGTATGCTGCCCGGCATGAGAGGGTGGAAGTGGATCGTCGGCGCCGCTTTGGCTGCCGCGTTTCTTTTGGCCTTGTTTCTTTCGGCCCGTTCCCACCATTTCCGCGACCAGGCCTTATTAGAAGCCGCCAAGGAAGGCCGCACCGAGAGGGTCATGGATTTGCTGGCTCAGGGCGCGGGCATAGAGACTAAAACCGGGCAGGGCTTCACGCCTCTGCATCTAGCGGCCCAGGGCGGACATACGGAGACCGCCAAGGTTTTGCTGGATCAAGGCGCCCGGCTTGAGGCTACGGAAAAACATGGCTGGACCCCGCTTATGGTGGCGGCCGCGGATGGACGGCTGGAAACTGCCGTCGCTTTTATGGTACGCGGAGCTAAATTCGAGATTAAAGATATTCGCGGCTATACGCCCCTGATGGCGGCCGCGGAGGACGGACATTCCGAAACCGCCTTGGCCTTGCTGGCCAAGGGCGCCA
>MGUO01000035.1 GCA_001800015.1 Elusimicrobia bacterium RIFCSPHIGHO2_02_FULL_57_9 | reverse complement strand
GCGCCGTCGTCTTTAAGGCTCATATAGGTATGGCCCGAGGGGTAAGCGCGGCAGTTGGAAATTTCTCCTTCGACCCAGATCTCGGGCAGCGAATTTTCCAGCAGGCCGTGGACGAGCTCGTTGAGCTGGCTGACGGTGTAAATCTTGGGCGGGGCGATATCGATGGAATCCACGAGGATTCCATGTTATCATTTTGTGATTGCGCGCCCGCCAAGGCCTATGCTATAGTCAGCCGAATCTGTAATGGAGGTTCGAGCCCATGAAACGTTTCACACCGTTGTTGGTCGGGCTGTTGCTGGCATCCGTTGTTTCCGTGAAAGCCGCTTCGGATAGCTCCGAGCAAAGCAAGATGGCTTATGATCAGCTGATGAGCAGCATGGCGGGCCAGGAGCAGTCCTCCCTCGCCGAAGTTCTGCCGGTGGCCGGGAGGAGTTCGATTGACTGTATTGTGGACAGCGACTGTCCCATGGGCATGTATTGCCATGCTCACCAATGCGAGGAATTACAGGCGCCGGCGCCCTCGGTTCGCTGCCCGCGCTGCG